>JBJMQK010000590.1:0-3814 GCA_045802735.1 Anaeromyxobacteraceae bacterium
TGCCCCGCGACCTGTGCCTTCCCACTCGCCGTCGTGTCACGTGACCGCCCGCTTCGGACTTTCACTTATCGTGACCACCCCGCACTGCTCCTCGAACCCGCTGGCGTCCCGCAGCCGCGCCTCGGTCAGAACGAGGTCGAAGCAGGCGGACGAAACCAACGCGACACCCCCATCCGGGAGGTGAACCGCGAGCTCGGGCTCGACCTCCCCGAAGGCGACGACTGGACCACGGTCGCGGGCCTCTGCGTCTCTCTCGCCGGCGGTATTCCGCGACCTGGCGCTCGGTTGAAGACGGATCGCTTCGAGCTGGAGGTGGTCGAGGCCAGCCCGCGAGCCGTGCGACTGGTCCGCCTCCACAAAGGCATCCCCTCGCCCACCGATTGACGGTCGGTTTTCCTTGTGCGACGTTCGCGGGCCATGGCCGACCGCCCGCTCCCCCACCTCGGCGATCTCGAAACGGCGGTGATGGAGCACGTGTGGAGGCACGGCGCCGGCGACGTGAAGGCGGTACACCGTGCCGTCGGCGTGCGCCGCCGCATCACGCACAACACGGTCCAGTCCACGATGGAGCGGCTCTTCCGGAAGGGCCTCCTCGCCCGCGAGAAGGTGAGCCACGCGTACGTCTACTCGGCTGCGCTCTCGCGCGTGGACTACGGCGCACGCCTCGTGCAAGACATCGTCACGACGGTCGCGGGGAGCGCGGCGCCGGCGACGGTCCTGTCGGCCTTCGTCGATCTCGCCGAGCGGACGGGCGACGATGGCCTCGCCCGACTCGAGAAGCTCATCGCGGAGCGGCGAGCCAGCGTGAAGGAGCGGCCGTGAGCCCGCCACTGCGCCTCTTCGTGCTGACGGCCGCCGCCTGGCTCCTGTTTGCCGGCGGGGGCGCGCTGGCGATGCGGATCTTCTTCCCGCGGCTCCGGCGCACCCTCGCCCCGATCGCGCCGCACCGACGCGCGGAGTGGCTGGTCGCCGCCGCCGGCGCACCCCCGGTGACGGCGGCGGTCCTCGTCACGGCCTGCTTCCTGCCGTCTCTCACGGCGCTGGCGGGCCTCGGAGTCGACCACTGTCCGCTGCACGGCGGCCATCACGCGCACCTCTGCTTCGCTCACCTCCCGGCGCGGCCGCTCGGAGCCGTGGAACTGCTCCTGGTCGGGACGGCATCCGCCGTGCTCGCGTGCATGGCGACGCGCTTCGCGCTCGCCCAGGGCCGCGCCTGGCGCTCGGTCCAGGCGCTCGTGCGCGCGAGCCGCGAGGACGAGGTTCGCGCGGCTCGCCCGCTCGCCGTCACCGTCGGTTTCTGGAAGCCCCGCGTCATCGTGACCTCGGAGCTGCGCTCGCTGCTGGCTCCCGAGGAACTCGACGTCGTCGTCGAGCACGAGCGGGCACACGCCCGTCGCCGCGACCCGCTCCGCGTTACGGTCGCGGCGGCGCTCGCGGTCGCGCACCTCCCGTCCGTGCGACGAGCGATTCTCCGCGACCTGGCGCTCGCTTGCGAGGAGGCTTGCGACGAGGATGCGGCGGGTCGGCTGGGCGGAGATCGCCTGCGCGTCGCGGAGACCCTGGTCGTTGTCGAGAAGCTCGCGGCGCGCGCCGCCTGGGCGCCTGTGGCGATCGGTGGCGGTGACGTGAGCGCACGCGTCGAGTCTCTCCTCAGTCCAGCCCTGCCCGACTCCGCGGTACCCCGCGCGCTGACCCTCGTCACGGCTGTCGGCATCGCCGGCGCCGTCGTGGCGCTCGCGCCGAGCATTCACCACATCGCCGAGACGCTCCTCGGATTCCTCGCACCGTAGCGCCTCGGTCCCCATGCACGCCTGTGATCACCGCACGCCGGCAAGACCGAGCCGCTCTCGGTTCTTCGCCGTCGTGATGCTCTCGCTCCTGTCCCCCGTCGCCGGAAGCGCGCAGCTCACCGAGGCGCAGGTCGTCGAGCGCGCGCTCTCGCGGCCCGCCGTGCGGGACATCCTCGAGGGCGACGTCGACGTGGTGCGCGCGGACGCCATCCGGGCCGGAATGTGGGCCAACCCGACGATCTCCTACACCCGCGAGCAAACTTCCGGTGGCTCACCGGCGGCGAGCGAGGACTTCGCCCAGATCGCGCAGGCGTTCGACGTCTCGGGACGTCGCGGCCTCCGCTCGCGCGCGGCGGACCACCGCGTCGAGGCGGCGCGGCTCCGGGGCACGTCCCTGCGACTCCAGCTCGAGACCGACGTGCGCACACGCTTCTACGACGTCGTCCTGGCGCAGCAGCGCGCGGGTGCATCGGAGGAGGCGCTTCGCCGCATCGGCCCACTCGTGGATCTGGTCGCACGGCGCGCGCAGGCCGGCGACGTTTCGGGGTACGACAGGAAGCGCATCGACCGCGAGCGCCTCAGCGTCCAGGCGCGCCTCGACGCCGAGGCAGCCCAGCTGAGCCGCTCACGGGAACGCCTCGCGGCGCTCCTCGGAGCTGCCCCGTCCTCCGAGCTGCGCGTCAGCGGCGACCTCCTCCCCGCGATTCCGGCGGAGGTGGACGTCCCGGCCGTCCTGCGGCAGCGCCCCGACCTGCGCACGCTCGGCGAGGAGTCGACCGCGGGCGATCTCGAGCGAAGCGCTGGGCGGCGCGGCTGGATCCCCGACGTCCAGGTCGCGGCGGGGTACAAGGGGACCGCCGCAGCCGGCGAACGCGCCGACGGCTTTACGCTCGGCCTCGCCGTGCCGCTCCCGCTGTTCGACCGTCTCCAGGACGAGTCCCTCCGCGGTGACGGTCGAGCCCGGGCCGCGCGCGGCCGGTTGGCGCTCGAGGAGGCCGCGGCAGCGGGCGACATCCGCGGGCTCCACGCCGAGGCCGCCCAGCTCGCGCGGGCGGCGCGCGCCTTCCGCGACGAGGCGACCGCCGCGTCGCGCGACCTCCTCTCCACGGCCGAGGCAGCCTATCGCGGTGGCGAGCTCGGGATCCTCGAGCTCGTGGACGCCTACCGTGGCGCGCTCGACAGCGAGCTTCAGGCCCTCGATCTGGCCTGGACCGCACGACGCGCACGGATCGATCTCGACCTCGCCACTGCCGGAGCGACCCGATGACGCAGCCCCGCCACACGCTGTTCTTGTTCCTGCTGGGCGTGATCGCGTGCCGTGGTGGCTCCTCGGAGCCGCCGGCGCGCGCCGAGGCGGAGATCAGGATTCAATCGTTCACGCACTACGCGGCGCGGACGGAGCTCTTCGTCGAGTTCGAGCCACTCGTCGCGGGCAAGGCGTCGCCGATGGCCGCGCACCTCACCCGGCTCGACGACTGGAAGCCGCTCGCCGAGGGAAAGGTCGTCGCCGTCCTCACCGGCGAGGGCGGTGAGCAGCGGTTCGAGGTGAACGCGCCATCGCCGCCGGGAATCTTCCGCCCCGAGCCGAAGCCCGGCGGCGCAGGACGTCATCGGCTGAGGCTCGTCGTCTCGACAACCGCCGGCGAGGACGTCCACGACCTCGGTGAGGTGACGGTGTACGCCACGCTCGCGGACGCGGCGAAGGCGTCCGCGGCGCGTCCACCGGAGCCCACCGGCCTCATCCCCTTCCTCATGGAGCAGCAGTGGAAGACGGAATTCGGCACTGCCTCCGTCGCCGAGCGCCCGCTTCGCGCAACCGTGCTCGCGAACGGCACGCTGCGTCCGCGTTCGGACGGCGAGGCGCACGTCGCGGCCCCGGCCGCAGGCCGGCTCCTCAGCGTCGGAGCCGCCTTTCCGCGCATCGGATCCGAGGTGAAGAAGGACCAGCTCCTGGCCGTCCTGGCTCCGCGCCTCTCCGGCGACGCCGACCCGGCCACGCTCGAGCTGGCGGTCTCGCAGGCAAA
>JBJMQK010000652.1:0-2612 GCA_045802735.1 Anaeromyxobacteraceae bacterium
CGGGGCCATCGTGAACTCGCCGCTCACGACGACGTGCTTCCACGGCACCGACGCCCTGGGCCGGTGCGCGGACGGGCAGCTCCAGGTGAACGCCGACCTGAGCGGGGTCACGCCCGGCGCGTACAGCGTCACCGTGCGTAACCCTGGCAGCCCCGACCCGCTCACGTCTGCCGAGCCGGTGGTCATCCAGGTGAAGACCTCCTGCCCGTAGGAGCGCGTCCCGCCCCGCTCTCGCACGCCCGCGTTGACTCCGGTCAGGAGTCGGGGCACCCATGGGCGCGCCGTGACGTCCCCGTCGCACACGCCCGCACCGCACGAGCCCGGCGACGTCCGCCGCGAGCTCGTCGCGACGTGGGCGCTGTGCATCGGCGGGCTCGCCGTGGCGAAGCTCGTCTCGCTCGTCGAGCCGACGGGGCTCCTCGCGGGCAACCTCGCCGGCGTGGCGGCGTTCCTCTTCATCGCGCTGCCCGAGCGCAAGATCCACCCGCGCGGCGAGCGCTGGAGCGATCACGGGCTGCCGTGGTGGGGGGCGTTCGATGCGCGGACCTGGCGCGCATGGGGCCGCGGCTTCGCGGTGGCGCTCGGCGTGTGCGCGCTCGTGTTTCCGCTCTTCTTCGTCGTGTTCTGGGCATACGGGCAGCTCTTTTCGTTCCTCCCGCCCTGGCTCGCCGCGCTCATCGCGCCGTACGCGCTCCCGCCCTCGCCGAGCTTCCAGCTGCCGCCGCGCTTCGCGCTCGCGGTCGCCGTGCAGGTGCTCGTCATCGCGCTCCCCGAGGAGCTCTTCTACCGAGGGTGGATGCAGGGGCGCTGGGCGCGCACCGACCGCGCGCGCGGCGTCCGCGTCCTCGGCGCGCGGCTCGGGACCGGCTTCTTCGCCACGCAGGCGCTCTTCGCCCTGGGCCACCTCGTCATCCTGCAGCCCTGGCGCCTCGCAACGTTCATCCCCGGCGTGCTCTTCGGGTGGCTGCGCGAGCGCACCGGGGGCATCGCCGTCCCGGTGTTCGTGCACGCCCTCTCGAACCTCTTCATCGCCGTGCTCGAGGCGAGCTACTACGGGTGACCCCGGCTAAGACTCGGCCGATGGCGACGCAGACGATCCGCGAGATGCTCGAGGAGCAGGAGGCGCGCACGCTCCACCCGCGCGCGGCGCGCTCCGCGGCGTCGCGCGGCCGCGAGCGGACGGAGGACGAGGACGCGCTGCGCCCGGTGTTCCAGCGCGACCGCGACCGGATCCTCCACTGCAAGAGCTTCCGGCGCCTGCAGGGCAAGACGCAGGTCTTCCTCGCGCCGAAGGGCGACCACTACCGCAACCGCCTCACCCACACGCTCGAGGTGGCGCAGGTGGCGCGCTCGATCGCGCGCGCGCTGCGGCTGAACGAGATGCTCGTCGAGGCGATCGTGCTCGGCCACGACCTCGGCCACACGCCGTTCGGACACGCGGGGGAGCGGCTGCTCTCGGAGGTGGCGCCGGGGGGCTTCCACCATGTGGTGCAGTCGGTGCGCGTCGTGGAGGTGCTCGAGCGCGACGGGCAGGGCTTGAACCTCACCGAGGAGGTGCGCGACGGGATCCTGCGCCACTCGAAGGGCCGCGGGAACGTGCTCATGAAGGGGAGCGGCGCGAAGGCGCTCACCCTCGAGGCCGAGGTGGTGCGGCTCGCCGACATCGTCGCCTACGTGAACCACGACCTCGACGACGCCATCCGCGGCGGGATCCTCGTCGAGGAGGACGTGCCGCCCGAGATCCAGCGCACGCTCGGAGCGACGCGCTCACGCCGCCTCGCGACCCTCGTCGGCGACATCGTGCACGCGTCCGATCTCGACGGCGGCGGCCACATCGAGATGTCCGCCGAGGTGCACGGCGCGCTGCTCGCGCTGCGCGACTTCCTCTACCAGCGCGTGTACGAGAACCCCGTCGTGAACGACGAGTTCAAGAAGGCGCAGCACCTCCTGCGCGAGCTGTACGCCTGGCTCTGCGCGGACGCGGGGCGGCTCGCGGCGCGCTTCGGGGTGGTGCCGCGCGCGGGCGAGGACGTGCCGCGCGCCGTGACCGACTTCGTCTCGGGGATGACGGACCGCTTCGCGCTCGAGACCTGGGAGAGCGTGGCGGTGCCGCGGCGCTGGTCGATCGTGTGATGGCGCTGCTCACTTGCGGTGAGCGCACGAGATGGGGGGTCTTGGGGGGAGAGTTCTCCCCCCAGCGTGAGGCGCCGCAAGGCGCCGGATCTCCGGCTCAGGGCGGCGGCACTGACGACGCGTGGCGATGGGAACCGGGTGCCGCCCTGAGGTCAGGGGTTCGCGAGGGACGCGATCGCGACCTCGAGCTGCCGGTTCACCGACACGACGCTCGCGTCGGGCACCTCGAGGAAGCCGTTCGGCTGCAGGAGCTTCGTCGCGAAGCACACCGCCTTCACCTGCCGGTGCGGGCGGACGCGCGGGTCGCTCTCGGAGCTGCCGGGGCCGATGCCGTCGCGCGCGCACGGGATGATGCCCTCGAGCAGCGCGTAGTGGAGCGGCCGGCCGCGCCGGGTCGCGACGAGGGCGCGGCCGTTCGTGGCGACGAAGTTGAGCGTGCCGGGCTTCGTCGCGCCCGCCTCGCGGCTGAGCGCTTCGAG
>JBJMQK010000672.1:0-4720 GCA_045802735.1 Anaeromyxobacteraceae bacterium
CGGCAAGCGCACCGCCATCGGCGGCGTCGGCGGCGCCGCGGGCGGCGCCGGGGTCGGCGCGCTCCTCGGCGGCGGCAAGGGCGCGATCATCGGCGCGGGCGTCGGCGCCCTCGCCGGCGGCTCGGTCGGCCTCTACCTCGACAAGCAGGCGAAGGACCTCGAGGAGATCGCCGAGACGAAGCGCACCGAGAACGGCGTCGTCGTCAACATGAAGAGCGAGATCCTCTTCGACAGCGGCAGCGCCGTGCTGAAGCCCGAGGCCATCGCGCAGATCGAGAAGGTCGGCGACGTCCTCGCGAAGTATTCCGACGACCGCATCCGCGTCGAGGGCCACACCGACGCGACCGGCACGCGCAAGGCGAACGAGGAGCTGTCGCTCCGCCGCGCGGCGGCGGTGAAGGCGGTGCTCATCGGCCGCGGCGTGAAGGAGACGCAGATCACGGCGCTCGGGATGGGCGAGGAGAAGCCGATCGCCGACAACAAGACGCCCGAGGGCAAGAAGCAGAACCGCCGCGTCGAGCTGCACATCGACGTCCCGCAGCCCAGCTAGGGCGCTCGCGGCTCCGCTCCGGACTGCTCGTCCTCTCGCGCCCCACCCGCGGCTCGCGCCGCCGGTGGGGCGTTTTCGTATGCTCGCCACACCTGCATGACGCCCCCACGCCGGCCCCGGCGCTCGCTCCTCGACGGCCTCGCCCTCCGCGTCCGGCGGGCGGGCCCGCTCGAGCTGCGCATCCTCGGGCGCACGCTCCTGCACGCCGCGCTGGTGGGGAGCCTCGCCGGGCTCGTCGGCGCCGCCTTCTTCGCCGCCCTGGAGATCGCGCAGCGGCAGCTCCTCGAGGTGCTCGCGGGGTACGTCCCGCTGCGCGCGCAGGGCGAGACCTTCCTCGCGCCCGAGGGCGGTCACCCGTTCCGCCCGTGGCTCCTCGCACTCTTGCCCGCGGTGGGCGGCCTCGTGAGCGGGCTCCTCACCCGCCTCGCCCCCGAGACCGCGGGCGGCGGCGGCGACGCGGCCATCGAGGCCTACCACCGCCACGGCGGCCTGGTGCGGCGGCGGGTGCTCCCGGTGAAGGCGGCGGCCGCGATCGCGACGCTCGCGAGCGGCGGCTCGGGGGGGCGCGAGGGGCCCACGATGCAGATCGGCGCGGCGCTCGGGTCGCTCGTCGCGCGCGTCCTCCCGGTGAGCGCGCGCGAGCGCCACGTCCTCCTCGTGGCAGGCATCGCCGCCGGGATCTCGGCCGTGTTCCGCACGCCGCTCGGCGCGGCGCTCCTCGCCGTCGAGATGATGTACCGCGACGACTTCGAGGCCGACGCCCTCGTCCCGGCGATCCTCGCGAGCGTCGTCGCGTACTCGGTCGTCATCGCGCTCTACGGCGAGGCGACGCTCTTCGGCGACCTGCCTCGCTTCCGCTTCGTGCCGGCGCAGCTGCCGCTCTTCGCGCTGCTCGCGCTCGCCGAGGCGCTCGCCGCGGTGGCGTTCGTGGCGCTCCTGCGCGCCGTGCAGCGCGCCGCGGCGCGGCTGCCCGGGCCCGCCTGGGCGCGACCTGGGCTGGGTGGGCTCGCGATGGGGCTCGTCGGCGTCGGCGTCCTCGTCGCGCTCGGGCCGCGGCTCGCGGCGGCCGGATCGGGCCACGGCCTCGGCGTGTTCGGCGGCGGCTACGGCGCGGCCCAGCTGGCCTTGCGAGGCGGCGCCGGCCTCGGCGCGGGGTGGGGCCTCGTCGGCGTCCTCGCGCTGGTGGCGGCGGCGAAGCTCGTCGCGTCCGCCCTCACGATCGGCAGCGGCGCCGCCGCCGGCGACTTCGCGCCCTCGCTCGTCATGGGCGCGCTCGTCGGCGCCGCGTTCGGCGAGGCGATGCAGCTCCTCCTCGGCGATCCGCGCATCGCGCCGGGCGCCTTCGCGCTCGTGGGGATGGGCACCTTCTACGGCGGCGTCGCGCACGCGCCGCTCTCGGCGCTCGTGCTCGTCGCGGAGCTCGCCGGGAGCTACGACCTCCTCGTCCCGATGATGCTCTCCATCGCGGTCGCCTTCGTCGCGCTGCGGCGCTGGTCGCTCTATCCGGCGCAGCCGGAGACGCACCGCGAGTCGCCGCTCCACCGCGCCGCGGCGCCGCCTTCTGCGCTCGCCCGCCTCTCTGCGGGCGACGTCGCGGCGCCCGTCGAGGTGGAGTCGGTCCCGGCCGGCGCCCCGTTCGCCGCGCTCGCGCGCCTCGTCGGCGCCGCGCGGCGGCAGCTCGTCTTCCCGGTGGTCGCGAGCGGCGGCGCGCGCGTGGGGCTCGTCGAGGCCGGCTCGCTGCGCGAGGCCGCGGGCGGTGACGGCGAGGCCGCGTGGGCGGTCGCGGCGGACCTCATGGCGCCGTTCGTCGCGGTCGCTCCGGACGCCACGCTCGCCGAGGTGGCGCGGCGGCTCGCCGACGCCGAGCTCCGGCAGGTCCCGGTCGTGGACGGCGAGCGCCTCGTCGGCTTCGTCGGCGAGGCGGAGATCATGCGCGCCCTCGTCGCCGCCGCCGACGCCTCGGCGTGAGCCTCCCGGTGTTCAGCCGAACCGCGCGCGGAACGCGGCCTCCACCGCGCGCCCGGGCGTCGCGTCGACGATCGCGAACACCACCCGCTCGAAGGCGCCGCGGAACGGGCCGCTCAGCGCGTCCCCGAACAGCGCCGCGACGTCGGCCGGGTCGTTCTTGCACCCGCCGCAGCCCCACGCGCCGAGGACGAGCGCGCGATGGCCGTGCGTCTCCGCGATCCCGAGGACGCGCTGGATGCGATCGCGGAGCGCGCCCTGGGTGCGCTCCCGCGGGATCCCGCGCGCGCGCGCCGCGCCGGCGTTCGGCGCCGCGCAGGCGATGAACGCGCAGCGCCACGGCTCCTCGAGCGGCGCGCCGCCCTCGGCCGCGATGACCGGGACGCCGGGCACGTACGCCGCCCAGCCGCTCCGCAGCGGGTCGCCGCCGCCCGCGTCGTAGAGGCGGCGGTGCGCGAGGCAGGGGCCGAGCGCGGAGACGCGCACGATCGCCGCCTCCTGGGCGTCGGCGCGCGCGGCGCGGTCGTGGGCCGGCCGCCGCGCGGAGGCGAAGACGAGCGCGACGGGGTCCGCGCCGCTCGCGGCGAGGCGCCGCGCCGCCTCGAGCGTCCCCTCGACGGTGACCTCCACCGCGGTGGCGCCTTCGCGCCGGGGGGAGGGCAGGAAGCGCTCCCATGGCGCGTGATCGCGGGCGGCGCGCAGCGCGGCGACCACGGGCTCGCGGATCGCGACCTCTCGCCCGGACGGCGCGACGTAGCTCCCGGCGCCGAGCGCGGCGGCGGTGCGAGCGGCGAGCGCGGCGCGCGCGCCATGGCCGGTGGGCGGCACCGCGCCGGCTCCGGAGGGCGCCTGCGCCGGCGCCGCCGCGCCGCGCGAGGCGTAGGACTCGCGCGCGGCGACCTGCACGATCTCGCACGACGGCAGCAGGAGCGCGGTGAGCCGGCCGCCGTAGCAGCACCCGGTGTCGATGCCGGCGCAGGCGACGCCCGGCACCGGCTCGTCCCAGCGCGGCGCGTCGAGCGAGTGGACGCGGTGGCCGTAGACCACCGACGCCGGTCCGGTCCAGGCCTGGGCCCACGGCCGCGCCGGCCCGCACGGGATCGCTCCGCCGAGCAGCGGGCGCCCCTCTGCGTCGACGTCGCGCAGGTGCAGGAGGACGTGCGGCGGCTGCGCCTCGAGCGGTACCCCCGGCGCGGCGCCGGCGTGCACGGCCACCCAGCCGCCGTCGAGCGCGATCGAAGGCGGCAGGGCCGCGAGCCAGCGCAGGTCGTCGTCCGAGAGCCGTGCGTGCTCCGCCTCGCGCCGGGGCCCGAGGCGCATCGGGATCCGGTAGCCCGGGTCCTCGCGCTGGCGGGCGCGGTGCGCCGCCCAGCGCAGGTGCTTCTCCTCGTGGTTGCCGCACACGACGTCCGCGCCGAGCTCCCGGGCGCGGCGGACGACGCCTACGCCGTCGGGCCCGCGGTCGAGGAGGTCGCCGAGGAGGACGAGGCGGTCGCGCCCGGGCCGGTAGTCCGCGGCGCGGAGGAGCGCGTCCAGCTCCTCGAGGCAGCCGTGGACGTCACCGATGACGATCGTGCGCCACGACGTGGCCAATGCCCCCCCTCGTTCTCAGCGTGACCACCGAAGCAAGCGTACCGCCCCCCGCTCCGCCGCGCCACCGCGCGCCCCTTCCCGCGGCGCGCACATCCGTGCGATTCTGCCGCCCCATGTCCTCGCGCGTCCGCACGGCGCTCGCCCTCGGGGCGTTCGCGCTCGCCTCGCTCGCCCCTCTCCGCGCGGCCGCGGCCGATGCCCCCGCCGCCGCCGCCGTGGCGAAGGCGCCGCCGAAACCCACGCCCAAGGAGCGCTGGAGCCTGGCGCCGCTGCCGCCCGGACTCACCGCGGTCGCGACGCACGCGCCTTACGGCGCGGGCGACTGCTCGATCTGCCACAAGAACGCCGACCCGAAGGCGCCCGGCCCGGTCGCGCAGAAGGGCAGCGCCCTCTGCTTCGAGTGCCACTCCGAGCTGGAGGCCATGACGAAGCTCGAGCACGCGCACCCGCCTGCGGTCGAGGCGTGCACCGCCTGTCACAACCCGCACGACGCGCGCCAGCCGAAGATGCTCCACGCCGACGTGCAGGTGCTCTGCACGAACTGCCACGCCGACAAGCGCGCGCTCGTGGAGAGCGCGCCGGTGAAGCACGGAGCGCTCTCGACGGGCCGCA
>JBJMQK010000681.1:0-3188 GCA_045802735.1 Anaeromyxobacteraceae bacterium
CTCGTCCTCATGGCGAGCCGGCTCGGGCGCGCCGGCCGGGACGGGCGGCCCTGGGGACCGCGCTGGCTCGTCGACCTGCGCGGCGGCTTCGCGGTGAGCGGCTGGAAGCGGCTTCTCTCCATCCAGCTCGCGGTCGCGCCCTTGCCCTGGCTCTGGGAGACCGCGGTGCTGGTGTGGGCGGGCGGCGCGGTCGGGCTCGCGCTCGAGCCGATGCAGGCGTTCTCGGTCCTCACCGCCTTCAACGTCGCGACGGCGGTGCCCTCGCCCGGCAACGCCGGCTCGTTCGAGGCGGGCGGCACGCTCGCGCTCACCGCGTTCGGCGTGCCGCACGACACCGCGCTCACCTTCATCCTCCTCTACCACCTCACCCAGGTCGTCCCGAGCTGCGCGCTCGGCGCGCTCGTCCTCGCCGCGCAGGGTGAGCGCATCTTCGGCGCGAAGGGGCTCCTGCACCTCGGCGCCGTCGTGCCGCTCGCGCCCGCGGCGCGCGCCGACGCTGCGACGCGCGACGCGGCGGGCGATCGCGCCAGCTAATGCGTCAACGTGAAGCCCGCGTAGTCCGCCGCGCTCGGGGTCCGCGTGTCGTCGCCGTCGCTCATCACCGCGATCGCGACGAGGTCGGGCACGCTGGCGGTGGGGTCGTCGGGCGTGAAGTGGGCGCGGTACTCGGCGGTCGGGTCGAGCTCCTCGTCCACCCACGCGTCGAGCGGCGGGCCGGAGCGCAGGATGGTCGTGTCCTGGGCCGTGAGCGGGTTGCGCTTCTTCGCGCAGACCGCGCCCTTCGTCCCGACCGCGCTCCACACGTACTTGAGGGCGTGGTAGCGGAGCCCGCGCTTCCAGAGGAGGTACACCGCCGCCGCGGAGTCGGTCTTGCCGTCCTGGCACTCGTCGCCGCCCTCCGGCAAGGTCACCGCGCGCCAGCGCCAGCGCACCTTCTTCACCCCGCGCCGCAGCGCCTCGGGCAGGCGCACGCTCATCGTCACGGTGTCGAGCGGCGGCCGGTACGCGGCGCGGAGGTAGGGCTCGTCGCCCTCGAACGCGACGTCGTAGTAGGGCACCGGGCCCGACTGGCTCTTCTCGACGCGGAAGGCGCGCACGTCGAGGCGCGTCTCGCCCGGGACCGGAGGTGCGTCGTCGGCCGCGCCGCCGAGGACGAGCGCGAGCGCGAGCGCCGCGATCACCGCGCCAGGGCCGCGCGCGCCGGCGCCGCGCCGGCGACCCGCTCCACCACCGCGTCGAGCGTCTCGAAGGGCTCGCAGCGGAGCCCCTCGGCGAGGCACCAGGCGAGGAGCCGCCCGCGCGCGTAGACGACGTCCGCGACGCGCGCCATGCACCGGTCGGCGTTGCCGTCGCCCACCGCGACGACGCGGTAGCCCTTCGCCTGCAGCTCCTTCACCACCGCGCCCTTGCACGACCCGCAGGCGCCGCACGCGCCCGGCGCGTCCTTGTACGGGAACGACAGCGCGAGCCCGCCGGGCACGTACTCGGCGTGGTTGGCGCGGATCTCGAGGCCGTCGGTGACGGCCGCCGGGAGGAGCTCCAGCGCGGGGCGGATGTACACGTCGAGCCCGCCGGAGGCGAGGATGAACGGGACGCCGCGGGCGCGGCAGGTCGTGACGAGCCGCTCGAACCCGGGGCGGAAGCGCGCGTGCGCCTTCGCGAACGCGCGGACCTCCTCCGGCGTCGCGCCGATGGGGCCGAAGATCTCGTGCAACAGCGTCTCGAACGAGATCTCGCCGGCGTGGAAGCGCTCGTTGGCGCGGCGCCAGCGCTCCTCGCCGATGTAGGCGACGGAGAGCGCGTCGGCGGTGTCGTCGAGCGTGGCCGTGCCGTCGAAGTCGCACACCACCGCCCAGCGCTCGCGATTCACGTTCACGGCTGCACCTCGGCGTGCGGCGGGACTGCGTGCCGGAACACGTACAGCCGGTGGAGGGGGTAGTTCCAGACGAACCCCACGACGAGCGAGGCGGCGATGACGCCCGGCACCGACGGCAGGCCGAGCCCGTCCACGAGCAGGTAGGCGCAGGCGAGGTTCAGGACGAGCGAGGTGCCGGACACCGCGAGGTAGCGCAGCGCCTCGTGGTGGACGGCGCCCATCGCGGCGCGGTCGAAGGCCCAGTGGCGCTTCAGCGAGAAGTCGATCGCCGCGCCGGTCACGGCGCCGGCCGCGGCGGCGTAGAGGTAGTGCACGCGCAGGAGCACGAGGCCGGTGACGAGGACCCACTCGAGCCCCGACGCGATCGTCGAGGCGAGGTTCGCGCGGACGAAGCGGCCGATCTCGGCCGCGCGCCCGCGCACCGCAGCGCCGCTCATCGCTTGCGTAGCTCCTGGCGCGTGTACTGGGTCCGCAACCACCCCGTCCAGTTGGCGAGCCCGGCGATGACGCCGAGCGCGACCAGGACCGGTGTGTGGAAGGCGAACTCGCCGGCCGGGGTCGGGCGCCACAGCTCCCACATCGCCGAGCCCAGCGTCGCGATGGCGAGCCACACCGCGCGCTCGTGGCGCTGCATGAGCCCCATCGCCGCGTCGATGCCGAACGACTCCGCCTTGGCGCGGGCGTAGCTCACCATGATGGCGCCGGCGCAGGCGCCGACCGCGAGGATGAAGCCCCACCAGATCGAGCGGTAGTACCAGGCGTACCCGAAGAACACCGCCATCTCGGCCCAGCGGTCGACCGCGGCGTCGAGCACCTCGCCGGCGTCCGAGGCGAGGCCGCGGGCGCGCGCGACGGCTCCGTCGAGGGCGTCGCACACCGCCCCGAACACCAGGATCCAGGCGCCCACCCCGAAGCTGCCGTTCGCGATGAAGAGCGCGGCCGCGAACTGGAGGAAGAGCGAGGTCCAGGAGAGCGCGTCGGGGTGGACCTCGAGGCGGATCGCGGTCCGCGTCACCGGCCCGAAGATCCAGAGCCCGTACTCCATCATGTACTTCGAGAGGAGGATGCTGCCGCCGGCCTTCTCCACGCGCGCGGTGTGCGGGCGCCCCTGCATCGCGCTCTTGAGGCCGAACAGCACGAACGCGGTGAGGAAGACGACGGTCAAGAGGAGCGGGCCCCATACCGAGGGGGCAGCGAGGAGCTCGTTCACCGGGCGCTTGTACCCGGAGCGGGCGGGTTCGTAAAGAGACGCATCGGCGCTACTGCCCGTCGTTGGCCGTTCTCGTCGGCGCGGGGGACTTCCCCGCGGATC
>JBJMQK010000688.1:0-10109 GCA_045802735.1 Anaeromyxobacteraceae bacterium
CGGGATCGCCAGGAACAGGGCGCCCGCCGGGACGCGCGCCGCGACGTCGCGCATCTCGCGCAGATGCTCGTTGTTCGGCAGGAGGTGCGCGCGGAGGAGCGCGACGTTGCCCGCGACGAGCACGAGCGCGAGCACGGCGGCCGCCCTGCAGTCGCGGCGGCGCTCCTCGTTCACGGCCAGGGCGGCGAAGAGGACGAACAGCGGCACGAACGGCAGCGCCCGGCAGTCGATCCACGAGACGTAGCCGCGCGTCTCGGGGAGCGCGAAGAAGAGGACGAGGAACGCCACCGCGAGCGCGCCCGCAGTCACGGCCCGCTCGGCGCTCCGCCACGTTCGCCGGAAGTCGCGCCCGAGGAGCCAGATGACGCCCGCGAACAGCGCGCAGAGGGGCGCCTCGTACGCGTACTCGTAGCGGTGGAACATCGAGAACGTCCGCTTGAGCTTGATGTGCACCGGGTCCCAGCGCGCGAGTCCGCCTCCCGTGTCCCCGTGCGTCGCCGCGAGCTCCCAGAGCACGGCCACGACGAGCGGCGCCGCGCCGAGCGCGAGGTGCGTCCACCGCGCCTTGCCCGAGCGCAGCGCGAGCAGGCCCGTCACGCCGGTTGCGACGCCGATCGTGAGCACGGCCGAGAGGTGCGTCAGGTACGCGAGCCCGACACAGCCGACGTAGGCGAGCCCCCACCGCGGAGCGCCGTCCTCGAGGAAGCGCTCCCACGCCGCGAGCGCGAGGAGCGTCAGCGCGACGCCGAGGCGGTAGGCCTGGAAGCCCGTCATGAACGACCAGTCCGTCGCGAGGTAGAGCGCCACCAGCGTCGCGAGCGCGATGCTCGGCGCCGCGTAGCGCCGGGCCCGGAGGTAGACGGCGACGGAGACCGGCAGTGAAGCCCAGGTCGCGATGAGGAACAGCCGCCCGGCCACGTACGGGCCGAGCGCGTGCACGAGCGACGCGAGCCCGAGGTCCGCGAGGAGGTACGGCGCCGCCACGAGCTTCAGCGTGAACGCCGCGCCGAAGCGGCGGGCGCCGTCGAAGAGGAAGTCCGACAGGATGACGGCGCGCGCGAGGTGGTTCGGCACGTCCTGGAACGGCAGCGCGTCGAGCGCCCAGAAGGTCGTGACGTACGCCACCGCGACGAGCGCGCCGGCGGCCGAGAGGCCCAGCAGCAGGGCGCGGTCCGCTGCGAGCTGCCAGCGCGACGCCGCGCCCGCGACGAGCGGTGCCGCTCCTTCTGTCGATGCGATGTCGGTGCTGTCCGCCACGGTCCCTCCGGTCACAGCCAGCGATGATCGCGATACCAGGCGACGGTGCGCGGGACGCCGCGCGCGACGTCGCTCGCCGGCGCGTACCCGACCTCGTCGCGCGCCTTGCGCGACGAGACGACCCGGTCCTGCGAGAAGAAGTCGACGCCGTTCCGCGTCAGCGGCGCGCGGCGGCCGGTGGCGGAGGCGAGCTGCTCGAGCCCGCCCGCGACGAGCAGGGCCGACCAGCGCGGCAGGCTCACGCGCGGCGCGGCGACGCCCAGCGCGGCGGCGATCGTCCTGCCCAGCTCGCGGAACGTCACCGCGGACGGACCGACGAGGTGGTACGCCTCGCCCGCCCGGCCGCGCCGCAGGCACGCGAGGAGCCCGGCCACCACGTCCTCGACGAACGTCGGCTGGCACAGGCTCCGCCCGCCGTCGACGTAGAAGAAGCGGCCGCGCTTCACGGCCTGGAAGAGGCCCAGCACGTGGCGATCGCCCGGGCCGTAGATGAAGCCGGGCCGCGCCACCACGACGTCCTGGCCGCGCCGCGCGTGCTCGATCGCGAGCCGCTCCGCCTCGGCCTTGCTCCGCTCGTACGCGTTCGTGGGGGCGTACGGCGCGTCCTCGCCGACCGGGTCGGCCGTGGGTCCGAGCACGCCGGGGCTGGACAGGTGCAGCACGCGGGCACCCGGCGCCGCGGCGAGGGCGGCGTCGAGGACGTAGCGCGTGCCGAGGACGTTCGCCTCGAGGAAGGCGCGGTCGGGCACGCCGTGCGCGCCGAGCTTCCCCGCCGCGTGGACGACCCACTCCGCGCCCTCGAGGAAGCTCCGCAGGCTCGCTGGATCGGTGACGTCGCCCTCGTGCCAGGCGACCGGCACGCCGGTGAGCGCGCCGGCGTCGGACGATCGCCGCCGCAGGCCGTGGACCTCGGCGCCCTCCGCCGCGAGCGCGCGCACGACGGCGCTGCCGAGGAACCCCGTCGCGCCGGTCACGCACGCGCGCAAAGGTCTCGCCTGCATCGCCTCACCCCCCCTGCTCGATCGCGCGCGGCAGCGCTGCGGCGGCCTCTCGCCCTTCCTCGGCCCGGCGCGCGCACGTGGTGAGCCAGCCCCCGACGTTCCCGACGACGCCGCCCGCCACCATGGTGAGCACCATCGCGGTGAGCCCGCGCCCCGCCGCGGCGAACATGAGGACGGCCTGCACCAGGACGAGGCCGGCGAGCGCGTACACGAACTGCGGCCGCCCGACGGCGAGCGCGTAGGTGAGCCAGATGTTCACGCCGGCGTGGAGCGTCGCCGCGAGGCTCGCGAGCCCGAGCACGACCCCCGGGTCCGCATAGGCGCCGGTGAAGACGTGGCGCACGATCGCGCCGGGCGCGAGGAGGTACCCCAGCGACAGTGCGAGGCCCGGCGCGAGCACCGCGGCGAGGGACAGGAGCACGAGCGGCCGCGCGTCTCGGCCCGTCGCGCCGCGCTGGGTCGCCTTCGGGAGGAGCACGAACGAGAGGCCGCACGGGACGAAGAAGCTGATCCGCGCGAACGTCACGACCGGCCCGTAGTCGCCGGCCACCGCCGGGCTGAACGACATCTTCACCACGAGCGCGTCGAGGTTCGTGAGGACGCCGAGCATCGTCAGCCCGACCACCGTGGACGCCGAGTACGCCCAGCTCACGCGGCGGCCGCTCGCCTCGGCCCGCGCCCCGAGGTACGGCCGCAGCCAGCGCGCGCCGAGCGCCAGGGCGCCCGCCGCGGCGAGCGGCTGCGCCAGGATCGCCCCCGAGGCGCCGGCGCCGAGCGCGATGAGCGCGGCCGCGAGGGTGATGCGCAGGAGCGCCTGGCACACCTGGACGAGCCCGAGCCCATCGAACGCCTGGACGCCCTGCAGCGCGCCGAGCGCCGCCTCGCGCAGGAAGAGCATCAGCACCATGCCGCTCGCGGCCCACAGCGGCCAGGCCGTCGAGAGCCGCAGCGGGCGGACGAGGAGCGGGCTCACCACCACGGCGATCGCCGTGGCGGCGAGGCCGCGCCGCCAGCACCAGCTCCGGACCGCGCGGAGGAACGCCCCGAGCTCGCCGGCGCCGCCGGGGTGGGCGGTGATCGCCGCGCCGTAGTGCGCGACGACGATGCGGATGGCGGTGGCGACCCCGAGCAGCACCTGCAGGATCGCCGTCACCGAGACGAAGACGCCGAACCCGGTGGGACCGAGCCATCGCCCCGCGACGACGCTCACCGCGTAGTCGAGCATGCCGGCGACCAGCATCGCGCCGCCGACCATCATCCCGTGGCGAGCGCCGGCCGAGCGGGCGAGGCGGGCGAGGCGGGCGCTGCGGCGGTTCACGCCTCGTCAATCCGCTGGTAGGACATCACCGGCCGGTAGACGCAGGTGCAGCCGCCGGCGCGCGAGCAGGTCGCGAGCGGGAGCCGCGGCGCGGTCGTCGGGTCGTACACGGCGTCGGGCGCGAGGGCCCGGGCGGCGTCGCAGCAGCCCGCGTCGACCTGGATGGCGACGCCGACGATGGCGCCCTTCGCCTTCATGCCGAGCCGGTAGGACGCGAGGGCGCGATCCGCGTACCGGGCGTCCTTCGGCATCGCGTGTTGAAACCCTTCCAGCCAGTCGAACGCCATCGTGCCCTCGGCGGATTCAGGTCGTCTTCTCGAGCGCCGGCGCGCGCGCCGGGGCGGGCTCCGCGCCGGAGGTGTCCCGGGCGCCGCCCGCGGAGCCGCGCCGCGCCAGGTTGCGCGCGGCGCGGACCCTCGTCGGGAGGTCGTGGAGCATGTTCGTGGAGGAGGCGTTCGCGAGCGGGCAGTGGCACTCCTTCGCGGCGATGCTGCGCCGCACCTCGCGCATCTTCTCGCCGAACCAGATCCGCTTGAAGTCGTACTCCACGTCGCGGAGCCGCCCGAGGTCGTCCGCGCGCACGCAGCAGGGCCACACCGTGCCGTTCGCGTAGATGTGCGCGCTCGCCCATCCCGCGAAGCAGGGGATGACCTGGTCCTCCTCGTCGAGGATGCGCTTCACGAGCTTGTAGTACTCGATGCGCATCGCCTCGGTGAACTTCGCCATCCCCGAGTACTGCCTGTCCTTCACGTGCTTCACGAGGCGGTCGATGGCCTTCCCGTAGGCCTCCTTCGAGGGCGTGATGGGGAGGCCGACGGTGTCGAGCTCGACGCGCGGCTCGGCGATCTCGGTGATGAACTGGTCGGCCCCGGAGCGATCCGCGTACGCGATGAGCTCGTCGAGGTGGCCGACGCTGAACACGGAGACCACCGAGTGGATCCCGATCGTCAGGTTGCGGACGCGCCGCCTGAGCGCGAGGAGCTGCCCGAGGCGCTCCTCGAACAGCTCGAAGTTGCCCTCGATGCCGCGGATGTGGTCGTGCTTCGGCCCGACGCCGTCGAGCGACAGGTTGACGATGAGCTGCGACTCCGGGCAGGCGCGCGCGATGCGCTCCACCCGGTCCGGGATGGTGGGCAGGATCGCGTTCGTCGGGATGTTGATGACGCCCGGGCGGCAGTGCCGGTAGGCGAGCTCCGCCAGCTCGACGACGTGCGGGTACATGAGCGGCTCGCCGCCGCTGATGGTGAACCAGTACGGCGCCCTCCCCAGCGACGCGAGCACCTTGCCCCACTCATCGATCGTCAGCTCGTCCTCGCGCTTCATCCAGATGTTGCAGGTGAGGCAGCGGGAGTTGCACTTCGGCGACGGCGACAGCGTGATGTTGAGCGGCAGCATCCGCGGCCAGCCGGTGCGCCGGTAGGTCTGGAACAGCGGGACCCGCGCGAGCACGCCGGCGAGCGAGTTCACGGGGTCTCCGCGGCGGAGCTCGGGCGGAGCACCGGCCCGAGGCGCTTCGTCGTCGTCGCGACGCGCCACACCGTGTGGTCGCGCTTCTCCTGGTAGTCGCGCGTGCCAAGCAGCCGGCCGAACGCCTCGAGCCCGGCGACGGCGCACGTCCAGACGAACGGGCGCGGCCGCCAGTCCATCCCCTTCACGAGGAGCCGCAGGACGTTCCAGGCGCTCATCGTCGAGACGCGGTAGCCCACCTCGTGCTTCAGCGCGAGGTGTCCGGCGTAGATCCTCCGCCGCTGCGAGAGGAAGTCCTCGAGCGTCTCCGGGCCCTTGTTGTGCACCACGGCGCTGCCGACGTAGCGCACGCCGTACCCCTGGCCGCGGACGACCGGCTCGATGCACGCCTCGTCGACCGACGTCGTGTACGGGATGCGCTGGAACACCTTGCGGAACGCGATGAGCTCGCCCGCCTTGAACGCCACGAGGTTCATCTGGTGGTGCAGCTCCCACTGGAGGTGGGCCGCGAAGCCGAGGAAGGTCCGCGGGTCGTTCACCGGGACGGGGCGGCACGTCGTGAGCCCGATCGCGGGGTCCGCGAACGGCGCGACGAGCTGGTCGAGCGTATCGCGCGCGGGGACGAGGTCGGCGCTGCAGAGCACGAGGACGTCCTCGTGCGCACGCGCGAGGAACAGGTTCACGGCGGACGCCTTCCCCTCCCGCCGCGCCTGGACGATGAGCTGGATGCGGTCGTCGCGCTCGGCCCAGCGGCGCACGATCTTCTTCGTGCCGTCGGTGCAGCCGCTCGCGACGACGATGAGCTCGCTCGGGATGGCGCGCGTCGTCTGCTGCGTCACGAGCGCCTCGAGGAGGGCGCCGATGTTCCGCTCCTCGTTGTGCGCCATCACGCCGACGGAACAACGGATCGGCGCCGAACCGCTCCCTGCGCCATCGCGCCTCGCGTCCATGTCACGAGCGTAAGCACCACACCCCGAACGCTACCTGTCCTCGTGCGGAGACCGTGGAACGGGGTAGACCGGGATTCGCCACGCGTGGAACCGCCGCGCACGACCCGCGCCGGGCCTCGATACGAGCGGGGGCGCGACCCGGAGGGAGCCTACGTCCCGGCGCTGGCGGGCGGCGTGGGCGCAGCGCGCAGCCCCACCCGCAGGGCCGTCGGCGCCCTGCCGCCGACGGTGTCGGAGACCTCCAGCACCACCTCGCCGGCCTCCAGGTCCTCGCGCGCCGCGACGCGGATGGCGTTCGCGGCGGGGTTCCCCTCCGGGACCGCCTGCAGCGCGTTCAGGAGCAGGTCGAGGACGACGTGGACGACGTGGGAGCGCTCGCCCATCACCGCGAGCGAAGGATGGCACTCACAGTGAAGCGTGGCGCGGAGCCGGATCTCCCGGGCCAGCAGGCCGGCGCACTCGTCGAGCACCGGGCGCAGGTGGACCCGCTCGGCGGTGCCGCCGCGCTCCACCCACGCCTGGTCCGTGAGCTGCCGGACGATGACGCGCACGCGCTCGGCGCCCTCGCCAGCGTCTCGCAGCGCCTCCACCATCGCCGCGCGCGCGGCGGCGTCGATCGGGCCCCGCTCCAGCTCGCTGCGCACGAAGGTCACGTTGGAGCGCACGTAGGTGAGCGGGTTGTTGATCTCGTGCGCGACGCCGGCGGCGAGCGAGCCCAGCGAGGCGAGGCGCGCCGCGCGCGCGAGCTGCCGCTCCGACTCCCGCTCGCGAGCGAGCGCCGACTCGAGTGCCTCCGTCCGCTCCTTCACCCGCGTCTCGAGGTCGCGCGCGAAGGCGGACAGCCGCTCCGCGAGATCCGCGTTGCGGAAGCGCAGCGCCGTGGCGTCGGCGAGCGCCCGCCCTCCGGAGCGGGAGATCTCGGAGACGGCGGCGCCGAAGACGACGAGCAACGCGCCCATCGCGACGGTGAGCCGGTCGCCGCCGGTGAGGAAGCGCACGGTGATCGGGACGAGCGCGGGCACCGCGAAGGCGGCGAAGGCCGGCGTGTGCGTCGCGTTGCTGAGCGCTCCGCCCGCGGCCATCCCGCCGAGGACGAAGGCGAAGAAGATGAGGTACACGGGTGGGACGCCCGCGCCGAGCAGGAAGGGCGCGACGCCCCAGGCGACGCCGTTCATGGCCGCACCCAGCGTGAACGATCTCGCCCAGCGCTCCGCCTCCGCGGGGGCGCGCGCCGAGCGCGCGTGCGCGGCGCCGAGGGCGAGCCTGCAGCTCGCGACGATCCACACGACGGCGACCCACGCCAGGAGCCGGACGGGGCTCGTGCGGCCCCACAGGACGATCGCGACCGCGGCCGAGTTGAGGAACACCGTCGTCTGCGCGACGCGGTTGCGCCGGAAGAGCGCGGCGACCCGCTCGGCCCGGACGAGGGCGTCGATCCGCGCCTCGTCGTCCGAGGGCTGACCTGGGGCCGCTCCCTTCGTCGCCGCCACGCGCATGGCCGGTCCACATCCCCCGAGCGCCGGATCCTGGACTCTAGCTCGATCGCGCACCGCAGGGAGCCGCGGCTTTCGATGTAATGCGTTTGGCGAGTGTAACTGGCGCAGTCGCGTCCCACGGAGGCGTGACTGCTCACGCCACGGGGTCGCGCCCACCCTCTATCGACAGGCGAAAGCTCGCTCGCCCCCCGTTCGAAAGGCTCGATGTACATGACACGCGCCCGCGCCTCCTGTGCCATCCTTTTGCTCCTCCCCACCCTCGCCTCCGCCGCGCTCCGCGATCACGGCCCGGTGGACCCGGTCACCGGGTTCCCGGCGTGGTATCGCGACACGAGCGGCATCGCGACGGAGCTGTGCCTGTCGCAGACGCCCTCGCCCAATCCCGCCGCCGGCGGCGCCGGGATGTGCTTTCCCATCGTCCCGAACCCGCAGGGCTTCCCCGGCAACTTCGGGACGGAAGGCTTCTACGAGAGCGCCAACTCGATCATGACGGCGCCCGGGATCTCGGGCCGCCTCGACCTCGCGCTCGAGGGCTCCTACTCGCTCGTCACGCCCGCGCACGGCGACGAGATCGTGTTCGCCCGCATCCGCATCCGGATCGACACGACCGTGCCCGGCACCTACACGGTGACCCACCCCTTCGGGGTCGAGGTGTTCCCGAACGTCCCGGCGGGCACGCGCGCCATCAACTTCACGCAGGACGTCGGCCTCGCGCCGGGCCAGTTCGACGCTGCGCTCGCGGGCCGCGTCGGCCCGTTCCTGACGTGGGACTTCCTCCAGCCCGGTGAGACGCTCACGATCCGGAACCCGGACGGGACGGTGAAGGAGGAGTACCTCGGCGACCCGAACTTCAACCACACCGTCGCCGGCAGCCCGTTCGGCACGAACTACTTCCGGATCGACGGCCCGCCCGGCTCGAACCTCGACGGCATCGGGAACAGCTTCGTCCAGACCCCCTTCTTCCAGGTCTGCGGCAAGAAGCACATCCAGCCCATCCCCAGCCCCCTCGCGCTCACGCGGGTGAGCTACGCGCGCGATGCGGCGACGGCGCAGCTCGACGTGTTCGCGTCGTCGGACGCTGGCGCGCAGCTCGTCGTGACGGGCGCCAACATGCCCGCCGTGAACATGAAGGGCGACGGGACCGGCCGCTTCTACGCGCACGTGGACTTCCCCGCGGCCGCGACGCTGCCTGGCCTCGTCACCGTCACCAACACGACCGACGTGCCCCCGTCCTCGAAGAGCACCGGCGTGACCGACGTGGTGTTCGTGCGCAACGCGGTGTTCGACGTCTCGACCGGCTTCCTCACGGTGACGGCGACGACGAGCGACAGCACCTCCGCCCCGCCCGCGATGAGCGCGCTCGGCGTCGGGCCGCTCGCTCCCGCCGGCAACCCGTGGACCGGCTCGGTCTCCGCGTTCGTCGCGAACGGCGTGCCGCCGGTGAGCGTCACCGTGGTCTCCTCGGCGGGCGGCCAGGACGTGGCGCCGGTCGACGTCGTCGTCTCGGCCCCGGTCACGAGCTTCGCGCCGGTCGCCATCGACGACGCGGTCACGACGAACGAGAACGTGGCGGCGCTCGCCGCCGTGACGCTGAACGACTTCATCGCGCCGCCGGCCACGTTCGCACGCCTCCGCATCATGAGCGCGCCCGCCCACGGCTCCGCCGTGGTGAGCGCCGCGGATCCGTCGGTGCTCCAGTACTCCCCCGCCCCGAACTACTTCGGCGCGGACGCGTTCACGTACGCGCTCGAGGACTCCACCGGCGCGCTCTCCAACGTCGCCACCGTCAAGGTGACGGTGAACCGCACCAGCATCGCGCCCATCGTGACGAACGACGGGGTGACGGCGACGGTCGGCACGCCGATCTCCATCCCGGTACTCGCGAACGACCTCGCGGCGAACGGCACGCTCAACCCGGCGAGCGTCGTCCTCGCGACCTCCCCGCGCCTCGGCACGGCGACCGTGCTGCTCGACGGGACGATCCGCTACGCGCCGGTCACGGCGGGCAGCGACACCTTCACGTACACCGTCCGTGACTCGTTCGGCGTCGTCTCGACCCCCGCCACCGTCACCGTCATCAACACCCCCAGGGGCGACGTCCTCACCATCACGCGCGCCCTGTACACGGCGAAGAGCGGCCGCTGGCGCGCGGACGGTACCTCGAACCTGTTCGGCCCCACGATCACGAACTCGGTCCGCATCCACAACGGGCCGACGGTCGCGTCGCCGGTCATCGCGACCGTGCCCATCAGCGCGCTCGGCGCGTTCACCTGGGACTCCGGGAACAAGGGGCCGGCCCCCGACGCCTCGCGCATCGTGACGTTCGAGTCCACCGGCGGCGGCGTCGTGACCATCGCCTTGACCGTGAATTGACGCGCAGCGGTGAGGAGGGGCCCGGTCGAAGCCGGCCGGTGCCCCCTCCCGCCGCGCCCACGCTCCGCCCCAGGACCTGCCCCATGACGCCGACGATCTCGAAGCTCTCACGCCTGCTCGCGCTCCCGACGCTCGCCACGCTCGCAGCCTGCGCCCCGCAGCCCACGCCCCAGCCCGCGGAGGCGGAGCTCGGCCCGGCGAGACAGGCGCTCGTGACGGGCATCAGCTGCCCGGCGCCCGGCACCGG
>JBJMQK010000081.1:0-3505 GCA_045802735.1 Anaeromyxobacteraceae bacterium
TCGGCCTCTACGAGGGACTCGGTTCGGCCGCCGACATCGATACGGGTGTGCGCCTTGGCCTGAACCTTCCGATGGGCCCCCTCGAGCTCGCGGACCTCATCGGTCTCGACACGTGCCTCGCGATCGCCGAAGTGCTCCATCGCGAGCTCGGCGACGACAAGTATCGGCCGTGCCCGCTCCTCCGCCAGTACGTAGCGGCGGGCTGGCTTGGCCGCAAGACGCTTCGCGGGTTCTACGAGTACGACGTGGCCGGGCAGAAGAAGGTGGCGTGATGAGCTATCCGAATTTTCAAACGATCAAGATCACGCAGGAAGGGCCGCTCGCGATCATTACGATCGATCGCGAGTCGCAGCTCAACGCGCTGTCGTCGACGGTGATCAGCGAGCTGACGCAGGCTGCCGCCACGCTGCAGATCTCCGACGAGATCGGGGTCGTCGTCGTGACCGGCGCTGGCAAGGCGTTCGTCGCCGGCGCCGACATCGCCGAGATGCAGGAGCTCACGCCTCCGCAGGCGCAGGCATTTGCCGAGATGGGCGGCGCGCTCGGCGTCGCGATCGAGCACAGCGAGAACGCGTGGATCGCGGCGGTGAACGGGTTCGCGCTCGGCGGTGGCTGCGAGCTGGCGATGGCCTGCGATCTCGTCTACGCCAGCGAGGCCGCGCGCTTCGGGCAGCCCGAGGTGAACCTCGGGATCATGCCGGGGTTCGGCGGGACGCAGCGCCTCGCGCGCCGGGTCGGGATCATGCGCGCGAAGGAGCTGGTGCTGACGGGCGACATGGTGGACGCGGCCAAGGCGAAGGCGATCGGCCTCGCGCTCGAGGTCCTCCCCGCGGCCGAGCTCGTCGCGTACGCGGTCGAGAAGGCGCGCAAGATCGCCTCGCGCGGCCCGGCCGGCATCGCGCAGGCGAAGCGCGCGATCGAGGTGGGCGCCGGCGTCGATCTCGCGACCGGTTGCGCGCTCGAGCTCGAGGGGTTCGGGGTGCTCTTCTCGACGGATGACGCGAAGGAGGGGATGCGCGCCTTCCTCGAGAAGCGGGCGCCCGCGTTCAAGGGCACCTGACGGCGGCGCGGCCCCCGCGAAGGGCCAACCGCAGGAGGGGCCCCCGCGCTAAGCTCGCGGGGCAAGGGGGCGTCATGCACGTCGAGCTCAACGAGGAGCAGCGCCAGGTCCAGGATCTCTGCCGCAAGTTCGCCGACGACGAGCTCGTGCCCAACGCGAAGCGATGGGACGAGGAGCATCACTTCCCGCGCGAGGCGGTGAAGAAGCTGGGCGAGCTGGGCCTCCTCGGCGTGGCCATCCCGGCGGAGTGGGGCGGCGCCGGCATGGACGCGGTCGCCTATGCGGTCGCGATGGAGGAGATCTCGCGCGGCTGCGCCGGCACCGGGGTCATCATGAGCGTGAACAACTCGCTCTACTGCGAGCCCTTGCTAAAGTACGGGACCGACGAGCAGAAGCGGGAGTTCCTCGCGCCCTTCGCCACCGGCGAGAAGCTCGGCTGCTTCGCGCTGACGGAGCCCATGAGCGGCTCCGACGCCGCCGAGATGCAGACGGTCGCGACCGTGCGCGGCGACGACTACGTCCTCAACGGCACGAAGAACTACATCACGAACGGCCCGCAGGCCGACGTGGTGCTCGTCTTCGCGATGACGGACAAGTCGAAGGCGCACCGCGGGATCTCGGCGTTCCTCGTCCCCTCGGACGTGAAGGGGTTCACGCGCGGGAAGGCCGACGACAAGGTGGGGATCCGGGCGTCGGGGTCGTGCAGCATCTTCTTCGAGGACTGTGCCGTCCCGCGGCGCCTCCGGCTCGGCGCGGAGGGGGAGGGGTTCAAGATCGCGATGTCCACGCTCGACGGCGGCCGCATCGGCATCGCCGCCCAGGCGCTCGGCATCGCGCGCGCCGGGTACGAGGAGGCGGTGGCGTACGCCAAGGACCGCAAGGCGTTCGGGAAGCCCATCGCGACGTTCCAGGCGGTGCAGTTCATGCTCGCCGACATGGCCACCGAGCTCGATGCCGCGCGGCTCCTCGTGTGGCGCGCCGCGACGATGAAGGACAAGGGCGTCCGCTACAGCGCCGAGGCGGCGATGGCGAAGCTGTTCGCCTCGGAGATGGCGGAGCGGGTCACCTCCAAGGCGATCCAGGTTCACGGCGGGCTCGGCTACATGAAGGAGTGCCCCGCCGAGCGCCACTGGCGCGACAGCCGCATCACGCAGATCTACGAGGGCACGAGCGAGATCCAGCGCATCGTGATCTCGAGCGCGCTGCTGAAGGGCTGAGGCCGAGGCGGAGCGGAGTCGAGGGAATCTCGTTCGCCCTGAGCGGAGCGAAGCGGAGTCGAAGGGCGAGGCGCCCATGGATTTCGACCTCACCGAGACCGAGCGCGCCGTCCAGGAGACCGCCCGCGCGTTCGCGCGGGAGCGCGTCGCGCCCGCGGCGGCGCGCGGCGATCGCGAGGGCCGATTCCCGCTCGAGATCGTGCGCGAGCTGGGTGAGCTCGGGCTCCTCGCCGTGAACGTCCCGGAGGAGGTCGGCGGCTCGGCGGCGGGTCCGGTTGCCTACGCGCTCGCCATGATGGAGATCGCCGCCGCCGACTGCGCCGTCGCGGTCACGATGGCGGTCACCAACATGGTGAACGAGATCGTCGCGCGCTTCGGGACGGCCGCGCAGGGCGAGCGCTACTGCCGCGGGCTGTCGTCGGGCGAGCTCGTCGCCGGCGCCTTCGCGCTCTCCGAGCCGCAGGCCGGCTCCGACTCCGCGGGCATGCGGACCCGCGCCGAGCGCCACGGCGACGGCTGGGTGCTCCACGGCGAGAAGCAGTGGATCACGAGCGGCGACCACGCCGGCGTGGTGATCGCCTGGGCGAAGACCGACGGCTCCGCCGGGACGCGAGGCATCTCGGCGTTCCTCGTGCCCGGCGGAACGCCCGGGCTCGTCGTCGGCCGCCACGAGGAGAAGATGGGGATCCGCGCCTCATCCACCGTGTCGCTCGCGTTCGACGACTGCGCGCTCCCGGGCGAGGCGATCCTCGGCGCGCCCGGCGAGGGGTTCAAGATCGCGATGGCCGCGCTCGACGGCGGGCGCATCGGGATCGCCTCCCAGGCGACCGGGACGATCCGCGCCGCGCTCGAGGCGTCGGTGCGCTACGCGCAGGACCGCCGCGCCTTCGGGAGCGCGCTCGCGGAGTTCCAGGCCATCCGCTGGATGCTCGCGGACCTCGCCACGGAGCACGACGCGGCCCGCCTGCTGACCCTCCGCGCCGCGTGCGACAAGCGCGACGGGCGGGCGTACACGCGGTCGGCGTCGATGGCGAAGCTGTACGCGAGCGAGGCCGCGCAGCGCGCCGTCGCGAAGGCGGTGCAGATCCACGGTGCGTACGGCTACACCGACGCCTTCCCGGTGGAGCGCTTCTTCCGCGACGCGCGCGTGCAGACGATCTACGAGGGGACGAGCGAGATCCAGCGGCTGGTCATCGCCCGCGACCTGCTGCGCTAGACGGGGGTGTCG
>JBJMQK010000132.1:0-4031 GCA_045802735.1 Anaeromyxobacteraceae bacterium
GGGTCGAGGTACACCGAGATCTGCGTCTCCCCCGCCCACGCGCCGAGGAGCCGCTCCGCGGCGTGGAGCGCGGCGGCGAAGGCGCCGGTCACGAGCACCGCGACGAAGATCGTCCCGGTGGCGACGAGCGCGACGCGCGGCCGCCGCACCATCGCCTCGAGGGCGCGGCGGACGAAGTAGACGGGCCGCGCCACGATGGCGTTCACCCCTGCACCGCCCGCCGCACCTCGGCGCCGTCGGAGACGAGGCGGCCGCGGTCGAGCGCGATCACGCGCTTGCGATACCGAGCCAGCAGCGATCGGTCGTGCGTCGCGACGACGACGGTCGTGCCGCGCGCGTTCGCCGCCTGCAGGAGATCCATCACCTCGAGCGTCCGGTCCGGGTCGAGGTTGCCGGTCGGCTCGTCGGCGAGGAGGAGCGCTGGCTCGCCGACGAGCGCGCGCGCGACCGCGACGCGCTGCTGCTCGCCGCCCGAGAGCGACAGCGGGAACTTGTCGGCCTTGAGCTCCAGCCCGAGCGAGCGGAGGATGCCGTGGACGCGCCGCTGGACCTCCCTGGCCCGCGCGCCGCGCACCTCGAGCGGGAACGCCACGTTCTCCGCGACGGTGCGGTCGGGGAGGAGCTTGAAGTCCTGGAAGACGACGCCGATCGAGCGCCGCAGGAAGGGCACCTGCGCCGGCTTCAGCTTCCCCATGTTCCGACCGAAGACGAGGAGCTGCCCGCTCGTCGCGCGCTCGGCGCAGAAGACGAGGCGCATGAGCGTCGACTTGCCCGCGCCGGACGGGCCGGTGATGAACGCGAACTCGCCCTTGTGGACGTGGAGCGACACGTCGAGGAGCGCCGGCGCTTCGCCCGGGTACTGCTTGTTGACGTGGAAGAGCTGGATCACGCGGCTACTTCCGGCCGCCGAGATCCTCGGCGAGGTACGACAGGATCACCTCGTCGAGGCTCCGCTCGTCGAGGAGGTCCGCGCCGCGGAGCGCGTCCGGCGGAGCGGCGCGGAGCGGCGGCGGCCCGCTCGTCGCGGGCGCAGGCGCCGCGCGCTGGGGCGGTGGCGGCGACGGCGTGCGCTGCAGGAGCGGCGGCGGCGTCAGCGCGGGTCGGAGCGGCGGCGCGGCAGGGCGGGGTGGCGCGGGCGACGCCTTCGCGGCGGCGGTGGGACGCGCGGCGGCGGAGCCGAACGGCGCAGGGACCGGCGGAGGGGGAGCAGCGCGCGCAGGCGGCGCGGGAGCGGGCGGGGCGGGACGCGCCGGAGCGGCGACCACGGGCTGCGGCTTTTCTTCCCGGGCCAGCGGGCGGAGCGCGGCGGGCTCCGTCACGGCACGTGGAGCAGGGTCTGTTCGCCCTGAGCGGAGCGGAGCGGAGGCGAAGGGCTCGGTCACCGCGATCTGCCCCGGCTGGTACGCGCGCGCCTGCGCCCTGCGCGCCGAGTCCACCTCGTCGTACACCCCGTTCACGAGGTTCCGCAGCATCTCCTTGTGCTGCTGCTCCATGATCGGGCGGACGACCGCCGCGAGGTCGCCCGCCCCGACGAGGTCGGCGTAGCTCGTGCGCTTCGACGCGAGGATGTTCCCGCCCACGAACAGGTGCGTGATGACGTGCGGGTTCGCGACCCCGGAGTCCTCCGTCTGCACGTGGTAGAGCTTCCCCTTGTGCTTGACGTTGTGGTTGAAGCCCGCAAGCATCCGCCGCGCCTCCGCGATCGTGGAACGGTACCGGACTTCGCCGTCAGATGTCGACCTGCTCGGCGCTGAGGACCGGCCGACCGAGGAAGCGTTCGGCGATCCCGAGGAAACGGCCCGGCACGTCGGTGACGTAGAACTGGTGCGCCGCGGTCCGCGCAGGGGACACGCCGACCCGCGCCGCCACGGCCTCGGCGATCGCCGCGGCGCTGTCGACGAGCGCGACGCCGGGCAGTTCCTTCGCGATCGCCCCGGCGAGGAGCGGGTAGTGCGTGCAGCCGAGGACGAGCGTGTCGACGCCCGCCGCGGCGATCGGCGCGAGATAGCGGCGGGCCACGGCGCGCACCACCTCGTCCTCGGGGTCCGTCCAGCCCTCCTCCGCGAGGGGGACGAAGAGCGGGCAGGCGCGCGCGAGCACCTCCGCGCCGGGGCGCGCCGTCACGATGGCGCGCTGGTACGCGCCCGACGCGATGGTGCTCGGGGTTCCGATGACGCCGATGCGCCCGGAGCGCGTCGCGCGCGCCGCCGCGGCGGCCCCCGGCTCGACGACGCCGAGGACGGGGAGCGCGAGCACGTCGCGGAGCGCGGGCAGCGCGACGGCGGACGCGGTGTTGCAGGCGACGACGAGCAGGTCGATCCCACGCGCGACGAGGAAGCGCGCGTTCCGGAGCGAGTACTGCGTCACGACCTCGGGCGACTTCGAGCCGTAGGGCACGCGCGCCGTGTCGCCGAGGTAGACCGTGTCGAGCCCGGGCAGGCGATCGAGGATCGCCCGCTGCACGGTCAGGCCGCCGACGCCGGAGTCGAAGATGCCGATGCGCATGCGTGCGGCGTATACCGCGCGCGGCGGCCCGCTCCAAGTGACGCCCTACAGACAGCTCACGGTCGCCGTCGTCAGGTTCTCGATATCGGCGAAGCCGCCGTGGGCCACCGTCTTCGTGCACACCTGAACGAGAGCCTGATTGCTCGAGTTCACGCCCGCGAGGTAGTCGAAGTGGTAGTTCCCGAGCGGAAGGTTCGGGACCGTGAAGCCAAACGACACGGGATCGCACGGGATCGGGCTCTGCGTGTTCGCATCGCCGGGCGTCGTTTCCGTCGTCGAGACGATGAGGCCGTTCGCGTCGCGGAGTCTGTAGACGAGGCCGAAGAAGTTGCACTGCGCTGCGCCGTTCACGTTGTAGAAGACCACGAAGCTCTGCGGATTGATCGCCTGGAGCGTCACGTCGGTCGCGGTGTCGGTGCCCGCCAGCACGCGCACCGTCGCGTCGGCCCTGAACACCTGCTCGCTGCCTCGCCGGCCGATCAGCGTGACGGAATAGTCGCCCGGCGCGAAGGTCTGGAGCGTGATCCCGGCCGCGTTCGGCCCGGCGCAGTCGAAGTTCTGCGTCTGCCCATCGACCGACACGTCGACCGTGTCGACGGAGGCGACCCCGCAACCGTTGTTGTCACCCGGCTGGCCGGCGGCGCGCCCGAACACATCCTGGAACTCCCAGAAGAGGGTCATGTTTCCGGGGCTGTTGTTGTGCGAGGTGCATGCGGTCGAGGTCCCGAGAAGGGCCGTGGCAAGCAGCAGGATGGCGCGCTTCATTGTCGTCCTCGGTCGTGTCCGGGGCTGGATGCCCATTCGGTTCCGGCAGCCGCTTTGCAGCAACGGACATGCCATGCAGCATGACGCAGGAATCAAGTGTTTTATGCGACGCCCCTGTCGCCGCCAGCGCACGGTGCGTCGCTCGCCCGCGACAGGGGCGCGGATGTAGGTCCAGCGACGACGCGTCGCGTGGACGCCCCCGCGCTCGCGTGCTAAAGGTTCCCCGATTCTCGACACTTGCGAGACATGATGCCCACACGACTCCCCTTCCTCTCGATGGTGCAGGGCGCCGCCCCGAAGGGCGCCGGGCTCGACTACGTCGAGATCGCGTCGCACGCGGGTCCCGTGGTCGTGGGAGTGCTCGTCCTCCTCATCCTGGCCTCGGTCGTCTCCTGGGCGATCATCCTCAAGAAGTGGCTCCACCTGCGGCGGGCGCAGGACGCCTCGGTGAAGTTCCTCGAGACCTTCTGGGGGTCGAAGCGCCTCGACTCGATCTACCAGGCGGCCGAGTCGCTCTCCGCCTCCCCGATCAGCCAGGTGTTCCGCGCCGGGTACGTGGAGCTGTCGAAGGTCACCGCCGCCCAGAAGAAGGACGGCGACGACGCGATGAGCGAGCAGCTCGGCGGGATCGAGAACGTCGAGCGCGCCTTGAAGCGCGCCGCGGCGTCCGAGGTCACCCACCTCGAGGCGCTCGTCCCGTTCCTCGGGACGACCGCGAGCGCCGCCCCGTTCGTCGGGCTGTTCGGCACGGTGTGGGGGAT
>JBJMQK010000133.1:0-4223 GCA_045802735.1 Anaeromyxobacteraceae bacterium
CGGACCGGCAGCGGCGCCGAGGCGCTCGCGCGCGTCGCGGAGGCCCGGAGCGCCGCGGCGAGCCCCTGCGCGGGCGCGCTCCGCGTCGAGGCGCTCGCCGCGGTGGCGGCGCTCGCCGCGGCGGTGCGCGGGTGGCGGATCGGCAGCTCGCCCGCGAACGAGGCGCTTCGCACCGGGCGCGAGGGCCTCATAGGCGCCTGCGAGGCGTTCGCGCTCCTCGGGGCCGACGCGCTCGCGGAGGGCCAGAAGGCGGAGCTGTGCGCCCTCGTCGCGGACGCCGAGCGGCGCTACGCCGAGCAGAAGCGCGCGGCTCGAGCGCTCGACTTCGACGATCTCCTCGGCCGCGCCCGCGACCTCCTGCGCGACGACCCGGCGCTCCGAGCCGAGCTGCGCGGCCGCTGGCGCGCGCTCCTCGTCGACGAGTACCAGGACGTGAACCCGGTGCAGCAGGAGATCTTCGACCTGCTGGCGGGCGGCGATGGCCCGCGCCCGACGCTGGTCGCGGTCGGCGACCTCAAGCAATCCATCTATCGGTTCCGCGGCGCCGACGTGAGCGTGTTCCGCGGGGTGATCGAGCGGTTCGCGGGCGCGCCGCCGGCGCGCGTGCTCTACCTCGCGGACAACCACCGGTCGAGCCCGGCGGTGCTCGCGCTCGTGAACGAGCTGTTCATGCGCTGCATGCAGCCCGGCGCGAGCGCCCGTCCGTACGAGCTGTCGTTCACGGAGGCCGACCGGCTCCTGCCGGTGCGCCGCGGCGGCGACGGGGCCGCGTGCGAGATCCTGGAGGACGGGGAGGGCGGCAACGCCGCCGAGCGCCGCGCGCGAGAGGCGCGCGCCGTGGCTGCGCGCATCGCCGCGCTCGTCTCCGGGGCCGCCGGGGTGCTGGTGCGCGATCGCGGCGCGGCCGACGACGCGCAGGGCCGCCCGCCGCGCTTCGGTGAGATCGCGGTGCTCTTCCGCCGCCTCACGCAGATCGGCGAGTACGAGGGGGCGCTGCGGGACGCCGGAATCCCCCACCGCCTCGCGCGCGGAGGCGGCTTCTACCAGGCCCCCGAGGTGCGCGACCTCGGCGAGCTGGCGGCGTCGCTGGCCGACCCCTCCGACGCGCTCGCCTGGGCGGCGTTGCTGCGCTCGCCGCTCTGCGGGGTCTCCGATCCAGCGCTCCTCGCGCTGTCCCAGCAAGGGCTCCCGACGCTCGCGCGGCGGCCGCCCGAGGAGGTGGTGGCGCGGCTCGTGGAAGCCTACCCGGCGGCGGGCGAGCCGTGGCCGATCGCGCCCCCGCCCTCGATGGCGGCGTCCACCGAGGCCTCCCGCCTCCATCGCTTCCTCTCCGTCTGGCAGGAGCTGCACGGCCACCGCGATCTCCTCTCCCTCGGCGACCTCCTCGCCCTGGCCGCCGAGCAGCTCGACCTCGAGGCGGCTCACCTCGCCGCGCCTGACGGCGAGCGGCGCGCGGCGAACCTGCGCAAGGCGCTCTCGGTGGCGCGGCGGCTCGGGGCGCGCGGGGAGGGCGTCGGCCCGTTCGCCGACCGGCTGCGCCGCCTCGCATCGCAGCCGCCGCGGGAATCCGAGGCCGACCTCGAGGCGGCGGACGCCGTCGCGCTCGTGTCCGTCCACCAGGCGAAGGGCCTCGAGTGGCCGGTCGTGTTCGTGCCCGACCTGGGCGCCACGCCCCCGCGCGACGGGCGCCGGGCGCTCCGGGACGGCGACGGGCGGATCGCATCGGCCCTGTTCGATCCCGGCTCGGAGGTACACCATCCGACGCAGGCGCTCGAGGACGCGAAGGCCGAGGCACGCCGCGCCGCGGCCGCCGAATCGCGGCGGCTCCTCTACGTCGCGCTCACGCGGGCGCGCGACCGCCTCGTCCTCTCAGGCGAGGTCGGCCGCGGAGGCGACGAGACCTGGCGGGCGCTCATCGAGGCCGGCGTGGCGGCCCGCCCCGACCTCGTCGTGCGCATCCCGGCTGCGCAGGCCGGGACGTGGCGGGCGGACCTCGGAGCCTGTGTTCACCCCGAGCGCAGCGCCGGAAGCGCGGAGTCGAAGGGCGCGGAGTCGAAGGGCCCCGACCTCGACCTCCGCCCCCCCATCCTCTCGTCGGCGCCCGCGAACCTCGCCGTCCGCCTCTCCGTCACCAATCTCGCCGAGCACGCGCGCTGCCCGCGCCGGGTGTTCCTCGCCCGCCATCTCGGCCTCGCGGAGGCTGGCACCGGCGGCGCCCCTGCCCGCGACGACCCGGACCGCGCGACGGCGCGCGGCACGCTCGCACACGCCATGCTCGCCGAGATCGACCTCGGCGCCCCACCGCTCGAGCGGCGCGTCCAGCTCGAGGGCGTGGCGCGGCGCCGCGGGTATGACCCCCGCGCGCGCGGCGTGCGGCTCATCCTCGGCGACGTGACGCGGTTCCTCGACTCCGCGGCGGGGAAGGCGCTCGCCGGCGCCGCGCGCGCCGGGACCTTGCGGCGGGAGGTGCCCTTCCTGCTCCGCCTGGGGGACACCGCCGGTCGGTGCTGTTACCTCGCGGGCGCGGTGGACGCCCTCCTGGAAGCGGCCCGCGAGATCTCCGTCATCGACTTCAAGTACGCGGCAGCCCGGCCGGCGGCGAGCGCGCGCTACCGCCTGCAGCTCCTCGCCTACGTGCTCGCGGCCGCCCGCGCGTACCCGGGCCGCAAGGTGACGGCGCGATTGCAGTTCCTCCGCGGCACGTGCGCCGCGGTCGACCTCACCCCGACGCAGGCGGAGCTGCGGCGCTTCGCGCGCGAGGCGCCCGCGCTCGCGGCGGCGGCGCACGCCGGCGAGGCGCTGCGGGCCACCCCGGAGGCGCTCGGGCGCACCGCGGAGCGCTGCGCGGCGGAGGGGTGCGGCTTCGTCGCGAGGTGCTTCGCCCCGCCGCGTCGCGCGCATGATCAGGGCGCGCTCGCGCCTGATCAGGACGCGCTGCGGTTCGCGGGCGGCGCGCGCGCGACGCCGCCCGCGCCGTCGCGCGCCACCCTCGGCAGCACGTGAGGCCCGACGCGGGCGGTCTCGATGCGCTGCATCCAGGCGTCGAGCCCTGCGAAGCGGCGCTCCACGAAGAGGTCGGCGCGGCTCTCCGGCCAGCGCCCGGCGCCCCCCGCCACGAGCGGGATCTTTCGCGCCGAGCAGACCGGACCGAGCAGCTCGATCTCGCGGGCGAGCGACGCCGGATCGGCCGCGACGCTCGCGGAGAGCGCCACCGCCTCGACCTCGCCCGCCTCGACGGCGCGGACGATCTCCGCCGCCGGCGTCGCGCGCCCCGCCCAGATCGCGCGCCAGCCCCGCTCGCGGACGGCCAGCTCGGCGAGCGACAGGCCCAGGGTGTGATCCTCGCCCTCCGCGGTCGCGAGCACGATGCGCGGCCCATCGCTGCTGAGCGCGAGGCCCTCCGCGCAGCGGGCGAGCGCGCGGGTGAGCCGGTGGGACGCATCGTGTTCGGCGAGGACGCAGACGTTTCCTTCCTCCCAGCGGCGACCGAGCTCCGCGATGACCGGCCCGAGCGCGTCGGCGACCACGCACCACGCGCCGAGCCGCTCGCGCTCCAGCAGGAGCGCCGCGGTGAGCGCCTGATCGCGGTCGGCGAGGAGCCGATCCGTCCAGCGCGCGAGCGCGTCGGGCGCCGACGAGAGCCGCTCGCGCAGCCGCTCGACGTCGGCCTCGTCGAAGCGCCGGTGCCTCCCCGCCGTGCGCAGCGAAGGCACGCGCCCCGACTCCGCCCAGCGCTTCAACGTCGCGGTGCCGATGCCGAGGCGGCGAGCAGCCTCGCCGGTGGTGAGGAGGGACGGCTGAGCCGGTGTGACGGGGTCGCGAGGGGCCACCCGGGTACGATGCGGTACGAGGGCGCGCGTCGCACGCGCGGCGTGGCGGGCGCCGCGGTGGCGGCGCGGTCAGGGCGGCAAGAACCGCCCGAATCGCCCGCCGCTCCGACCAGACCATGCGCTCGAGACCGCTCCTCGCCTGCCGCACGCGGTGACGCTGCCGAACGTGCACGGGGCGGCGCCGCCCGCGGCCGCAGAGAGACACCACCGACCGAGCGACCGCCGGCCGCGGGCGGTGACGCTCGCCGTCCCCGCGCGTCGCGCGCGGCGAAGGGCACCGCGCGCGGTCCATGCGGACCGTCAGTCGTGGTGACGCACCGTCACGGATGGCGCGTCGAGTTCGCGCCCGTCTCCACGGCGTCGCGGCCCAGGTCGCCGCGGTGGTTCACGTCG
>JBJMQK010000150.1:0-3624 GCA_045802735.1 Anaeromyxobacteraceae bacterium
GGGTTCTTGAGGGCGTCGGACATCGAGCCCACGATGGTGACCTCGAGACCGTCGAGGATCCACACGGTGCCGAGCCCGATCAGCACCATCCAGTGCCAGCGCGCCCAGGGCAGGCGGTCCAGGCGAGCTGGGATGTTCGTCTCGATGACGCGGCCTTCAGCGAGCGATCTGGTCGCCATGTCCCCTCCCACTCGGTTTCACGCGCCGGTGTTGCCCTCCGCGCCCGGCGCGGAAACGCGGACCGCGCTGGAGCCCGGCGTCTCAGCTCACGCGCGCGAGCGTGTCCGGGCCGATCTCGGCACGGGTCGCGCAGCCCGCGAGCGCCATCGTGAGGTCCAGCTCCGCGCGCAGGTTCTCGAGCACCTCCTTGACGCCCGCCTGGCCCGCGACGGCCAGGGCGTAGACGTAGGCGCGGCCGATCAGCACGCCGCTCGCGCCGAGGGCGAGCGCCTTGAAGGCGTCGGCCCCGGCGCGCACCCCGCTGTCGAGCAGCACGGGCACGCGGCCGTCGACGGCCGCCGCGACGCCCGGCAGCGCGTCGAGGGTGGCGATGGCGCCGTCGACCTGGCGGCCGCCGTGGTTCGAGACCACGATGCCGTCGACGCCTGCGTCGAGCGCCCGCCGCGCGTCGTCGGCGTGGAGGATGCCCTTCAGCACGATCGGCAGCGTCGTGCGCTCGCGCAGGAACGGCAGGTCCTTCCACGACAGCGAGGGCCGCGAGAAGATCTCCGTGAAGCGCTGGACGGCGGCGCGGCCGTCGCCCGACGCCAGCGTGCGCAGGAACGAGCCGGGATAGGCGCGGGTCAGCTGGACGAGCGTGCGCAGGGCCTGCGGGGTGGGCGGCGGCTGTGGCGAGCCACTGGCCGACGGCTCTGTCATGAGGCGGCGGAACACCGGGTCGCTCGTGTACTGGGCGATGCCCTGGCCGCGCAGGAAGGGGAGGAAGGCACGCTCGAGGTCGCGGGGCCGCCAACCGACGGTGGTCGTGTCGAGCGTCAGCACGATCGCCTCGCATCCGCACGCCTCCGCGCGCCCCACCAGGCTCTCGACCAGCTCGTCCGACGTGCTCCAGTAGAGCTGGAACCAGCGCGGGCTGTCGCCGAGCGCGGCCGCGCACTCCTCCATCGGGCGCGACGCCTGGTTGGAGAAGATCATCGGCACGCCGGCCTGGCGGGCGGCGCGGGCGACCGCGAGGTCGGCCTCGCGGTGTGCGAGCTCGAGCACGCCGACGGGGGCGAGCAGGAACGGCGAGGGCAGCCGCCGGCCGAACAGCTCGACGCTCGCGTCCGGGCGCTCGACCCCGCGCAGCATCCGCGGGACGATGCGGTGGCGCGCGAACGCCGCGCGGTTCTCGCGCACGGTGTCCTCCGTCCCGGCGCCCGCGGCGACGTACGCGTAGGCGTCGTCGCGCATCGCCTTGCGCGCCGCGGCCTCGAGGCGCTCGGGGTCCAGCGGGACGCGGGGACGCCGGCCGCCCACGCCCTGGAGGTAGATCGCCGTCTGGCGCTCGCGCCCGATCATGGGGGCTGACCGTACCGATATGACGCGGGGCAGCCCCCTGTCGCCGCCCCGCGCGCTCCGGGAGTCTTCTGCCATGGCCTCCACCTCCTCCCACCGCGAGCTGAACCACCGGTCGAACGACGGCATCGACGTCTGGCTGCTCTGGGACCCGGGCACGGACAGCGTCAGCGTGCGCGTGTCGGACAACAAGGCCGGCGCGGCCTTCGAGATCCCGGTCAAGGCGCGCCACCGCGCGATGGACGTCTTCAACCACCCGTTCGCCTACGCGAGCTGAGCGCCGGGCATCGGCTGCTAGCGTGGTTCCCATGGGTGGCGCCGCCGCCCGTGAGGTTTGAGCCTTCGAGTGCGCTCCGCGTGGTCCGGGTCCGTCGAATCTCCCGCACCACACAGAAGGAGCAGCACCCATGCCGTCCCCCACGTTCGCCGATCTCGGCGTGTCGTCTGCCGCCTCGGGCGTCCTCGCCCGCCGCGGCATCACCGAACCCTTCGCCGTCCAGTCGCTCGTCATCCCCGACGCGCTGGAGGGCCACGACGTCCTCGCCGAGTCGCCCACCGGCTCCGGCAAGACGCTCGCCTTCGTCCTTCCCATCCTCGAGCGCCTGACGCCGGGCGACGCGCGCCCCGCCGCGCTCGTCCTCGCCCCGACGCGCGAGCTCGCGGGCCAGATCGTCGACGACGCGCGCGACGTCGCCGCGGCCCGCGGCCTGACCGTCGCGGCGGTCTACGGCGGCGTCGGCATCGAACGCCAGGCGAAGGCCGCGCGCCGCGCGCACCTGCTCGTCGCGACGCCCGGCCGCCTGCTCGACCTGATGCAGCGCGGCGACGTCCGGCTCGACCGCATCCGCATCCTCGTCCTCGACGAGGCCGACCGGATGATGGACATGGGCTTCCGTCCCGACCTCGAGCGCATCGTGTCGAAGACGCCCGGCGAGCGCCAGACGCTGCTCTTCTCCGCGACCCTCGCCGGCGCCCCGGGCGACCTCGCGCGCGCCTACACGCGCAACCCGCGCCGCCACGAGCACCGCCCGGCCGCGCGGAGCTCCGCACGGGTCGAGCATCGCTTCGTGAAGGTGCTCCACGAGGCCAAGCTCGAGACGCTCGTCGAGCAGCTCGAGGGCGACCGCGGCCTCGCGCTGGTCTTCGTCCGCACGAAGCGCGGCGCCGACCGGCTGGTCAAGCGCCTCGGCGCGCGCGGCGTCAAGGCGCTCGCGCTGCACGGCAACAAGACCCAGAACCAGCGCGAGCGCGCGCTCGCCGCGTTCGAGCGCTGGGAGGTCGACACGCTCGTCGCGACGGACGTCGCCGCGCGCGGGATCGACGTCGCCGACGTTACCCACGTCGTCAACTTCGACGCCCCCGAGGACCAGGACGGCTACGTCCACCGGACGGGCCGCACCGGCCGCGCCGGCCGCGACGGCGTCGCGATCACCTTCGTGATGGGCGACCAGGCGCGCGACATGGGCGCGATCGCGCGCAAGCTCGGCCTCCAGGGCGACTTCGAGCGCGCGGGCTTCGCCGCGCACGTATCGCCGCAGCCGGCGCACGCCCCGGCGCGCGGCGCCCGGCGGCCCGGCCGCTCGCGCAACAACCGGCGCTAGCGAGCGAGCGCGTCCGGACCCTCCCGGGCGCCACGAGTGTCGGCTCGATGGCGCCACGCGCCATCGAGGTGACTCTCGTGCTCAGACCGGCGCGGCGTTCGCCCGCGCGCGGCGCCCGGCCTTGACCCGCTCCGTGCGCTCGAGGATGACCTTGCGGAGGCGGACACGGTCCGGGGTCACCTCGACGCACTCGTCCTCGCGCAGGAACTCGAGCGCCTGGTCGAGCGACAGGACGCGATGGGGGACGAGGCGCACGAGCACGTCGGCGGTCGAGGAGCGGATGTTCGTGAGGTGCTTCTCGCGGCAAGCGTTGACGTCGAGGTCCTCGGACCGTGCGTTCTCGCCCACGATCATGCCCTCGTAGACCTCCTCGCCCGGGCCGACGAACATCGTCCCGCGCTCCTGGAGGTTCATGAGCGCGAACTGCGCGGCGATGCCGCGCCGGTCGGCCACGAGGGCGCCCGTCGGCCGCGTGCGCAGGTCGCCCGCCCACGGCTCCCAGCCG
>JBJMQK010000308.1:0-3171 GCA_045802735.1 Anaeromyxobacteraceae bacterium
GGGCGCCGCGGCGCCCGGGCCTGGGGGGCCGACATGAACACGCTTCCGATCATCGTCGCGGCGCTCTGCGTCTTCGCGCTCGGCTACCGCTATTACAGCGCCTTCATCACGGCGAGGGTGCTCGCGCTCGACGACCGCCGCCGCACGCCCGCCCACGTGCTGCACGACGGCCACAACTACGTCGCATCCCCGAAGTGGGTCCTCTTCGGCCACCACTTCGCCGCCATCGCGGGCGCCGGCCCGCTCGTCGGCCCGACGCTCGCCGCGCAGTTCGGCTTCGCGCCGGGGTTCCTGTGGATCCTCTTCGGCGCGGTGCTCGCCGGCTGCGTGCACGACCTCATGGTCCTCGTCGCCTCGATGCGTCACGAGGGGCGCTCGCTCGCCGACATCGCGCGCAAGGAGGTGAGCGGCTTCGCCGGGCTCGTCGCCATGTTCGCGGTGCTGCTCATCCTGCTCGTCACGCTCGCCGGCCTCGGCATCGTGGTGGTGAACGCGCTCTCCGACAGCCCGTGGGGCGTCTTCACCATCGGCGCGACCATCCCCATCGCGCTGTTCATGGGCCTCTACATGTTCAGGAGCGCGCCGGGGCAGATCCGCGTCGCCGTGCCGAGCGTCGTCGGCGTCGTCCTGCTCATCGCGGCGGTGATCGGCGGCCGCATGTTCGCGCAGTCCGGCGCGGCGGGCGCGCTCACCTTCAACGCGCACCAGGTGACGCTCGCGATGTGCGTCTACGGGTTCGTCGCCTCGGTGCTGCCCGTGTGGCTCCTGCTCGAGCCGCGCGACTACCTCTCGACCTACGTGAAGCTCGGCACGATCTTCGCGCTCGTCGTGGGCGTCCTCGTCGTCCACCCCGACATCCAGTTCCCCGCGTTCACGCAGTTCGTGCACGGCGGCGGGCCCATCATCAAGGGCAAGCTCTTCCCGTTCCTGTTCGTCACCATCGCCTGCGGCTCGATCTCCGGGTTCCACTCGCTCGTCGGCTCCGGCACGACGCCCAAGATGCTCGACAAGGAGAGCGACGCCCGCTTCATCGGCTACGGCGCGATGGTCTGCGAGGGCCTCGTGGCGGTGCTCGCCCTGATCGCGGCGTGCTCGCTCGCGCCGGGCGACTACTTCGCCATCAACGTGCCGCCCGATGTCTTCGCGCGGCTCGGGTACCACACGGTGAACCTCCCGCTGTTCTCGAGCGAGGTCGGCGAGCAGCTCGCGGGCCGCACCGGCGGCGCCGTGTCGCTCGCCATCGGCATGGCCCAGATCTTCCGCGGCATCCCCGGCATGCAGGCGCTCATGGGCTACTGGTACCACTACGCGATCATGTTCGAGGCGCTCTTCATCCTGACCACCATCGACACGGGCACGCGCGTCGCGCGCTACGTCATGCAGGAGCTGCTCGGCAAGGCGTACGCGCCGTTCGGCAACAACGCCTGGCTGCCCGGCAGCCTCGCGACGACGCTCCTCGTCGTCGCGGCCTGGGGCTACCTCATCTACACCGGCTCGATCTCGACCCTCTGGCCGCTCTTCGGGACGGGGAACCAGCTCCTCGCGACGATCGCGCTCGCCGTCTCGACCACCTTCCTCGTGAACATGGGGAAGGCGCGCTACGCCTGGATCACCGTCATCCCCATGCTCTTCGTGGGGTTCACGACGCTCGCCGCGGGCGTGCTCTCGATCCGCGACATCTTCTGGCCGCTCACGAGGAACCCGGCGACCGCCTTCCAGGGCTACCTCGACTCCGCCCTGATGACGATCTTCATCGCCGGCGTGGTCCTCGTCGTCGCCGACGCGGCCCGGCGCTGCTGGAAGACGCTGCACGGGGCGGCGCTGCCGCGCGACGCCTTCGGCGCGCCGGTGTCGGCCGACGGCGCCCCGATGCGTTGCTGCTGAAGGTGGGCCCGGACGCTCCGGGCGGCTCCGGGGAGGGGGACGGGCGTGTGGATCGTCAGGCTGGCGCTGCGCAGGCCCTACACCGTCGCGACGCTGTGCCTCGCGATCGCCATCTTCGGCGCCCTCTCCGTGGCGCGCATGCGCGTCGACGTGCTCCCCTCCGTCGACATCCCGGTCGTCGTCATCGTCTGGAACTACCCCGGCCTCGTCGCCGAGGAGATGGAGAAGCGCATCATCTACCTCACCGAGCGCGCCCTCTCCACGACGGTGAACGACATCGAGCGGATCGAGTCGCAGTCGGTGCCGGGGACCGGCGTCGTGAAGGTCTACTTCCAGCCCGACGCGCAGATCTCGGCGGCCATCGCGCAGGTCTCCGCGCTCTGCCAGACGATCCTGCGCACGATGCCGCCCGGGATCACCGCCCCGGCGATCCTCCAGTTCAACGCGAGCAACGTGCCGGTGGCGCAGCTCACCATCGGCGGCCCGGGAGCGGGCGAGCAGGACCTCTTCGACTACGGCCTGAACGTCCTGCGCCTCAAGCTCTTCACGGTGCCCGGGCTCTCGACGCCGGCGCCCTACGGCGGCCGCCAGAAGCAGGTGATGGTGGACATCGACCCGGCGCGGCTCGCCGCGACGGGGCTGTCGCCGCAGGACGTCGTGAACGCGGTGACCGGGCAGAACGTGATCCTGCCCGCCGGCTCGGCGCGGATGGGGGCGACCGAGTACGACGTCCAGCTCAACAACAGCCCCGAGGACATCCGCGGCTTCGACGAGATGCCGCTGCGCGAGGTGGAGGGGCGCCTCGTCCGCCTCGGGGACGTGGCGCACGTGCACGAGGGCTACGCGATCCAGTCGAACATCGTCCACGTGGACGGGCGGCGCGCCACCTACCTCGCCATCCTGCGCAAGGCGGGCTCATCCACGCTCGCCGTCGTGGACGCCGTGCGCGACATGCTGCCCCAGCTCCAGAAGGCGGCGCCGCAGGGCATGGAGCTCAAGATCGACTTCGACCAGAGCGTGTTCGTCCGGGCGGCGGTGCGCGAGGTCCTGCGCGAGGGGCTGCTCGCCGCGGCCCTCGTCTCGCTCATGATCCTCTTCTTCCTCGGGACCTGGCGGAGCACCGTCATCGTCTGCAGCTCGATCCCGATCGCGATCCTGGTCGCCGTCGTCGGGCTCTTCCTCGCGGGCGAGACCCTGAACCTCATGACGCTCGGCGGGCTCGCGCTCGCCATCGGCATGCTCGTCGACGACGCCACCGTCGAGGTGGAGAACATCCACCGCAACATG
>JBJMQK010000163.1:0-6648 GCA_045802735.1 Anaeromyxobacteraceae bacterium
GGAATCGCGGCGCGCACCGCGCAGGACCTGGCGCGGCTCGCGCCCGAGCTGGCCACGCGGCCGCTCCTGCCGGAGTCAGTGCGCCGAGGTGAGGTGAGCGCTCGAAAGGCCCAGGCCGTGCTGCCCGTCGCGCGTGGCGAGGAGGAGGCGAGCTGGGTCGAGCGCGCACGCGTCGAGACGGTGCGCGCGCTCGCGGCTGCAGTCCGGGAGCTGCACGTGGTCGGCGGGGACGACCCCGCCGACGAGCCGTGGGAGCGCGTCTTCCTGCCGCTCGCGCCCGCGGCGCGCGAGACGCTCGACCGTGCGATGGCGCTCGCCGGCCAGGTCCTCGGCGCGACCGCTCCGAAGTGGCAGCGGCTCGAGGCGATCTGCGCGGAGTACCTGGGCGCGCACCCCGTGGACGAGGCGGAGGACGCGGGCGGACCGTTCACGACGCCCTCCGCAGGCTGGCTCGACGGCGCGAAGGCGGCGCTCGAGGAGGAGACGCGGCGCTGGGCGTTCCTCGACGAGCTGTCCCCGGCCGACCCGGTCGCCGCGCCGCCCTCGAGCGACGCGACGGAGGCGCTGCAGCTCGATGGCGAGCTGCGCGGGCTGGTCGCGCTGCGCCACCGCTGGGACGACGTCCTCGGGCACCTCGCCATGCTCCTCCAGCAGCTCGGCCTGTGGCGCGACATGAGGTTCGCCTCGTTGGCCCATTATTGCGCCGAGCGGCTCGGGATGGCGGCGCGGACGGTGGAGCAGCGGGCGGCGCTGGCCCGGCGCCTTCACGCGCTGCCGGCGCTCCGCGGTGCGCTGCGCGACGGCCGCGTGTCCTACGAGCAGGCGCGGCTCGTGGCGCGCGCCGCCGACGATTCCACGGTCGCCGCCTGGATCGACAGGGCCGAGCGGACGACCTGCGTCGCGCTCCGGCGCGAGGTCGAGGCCGCCGACGAGGCGCAGATGTGCGCGCGGGGGGAGCTCGACCTGCGGCTGCCGCGGACCGTGGCCGGGCTCCTCTCGACCGCCTGCCGGGCGGCGCGCGCGGCGGAGGGGCGCTGGCTCTCCCCCGGCGAGTGCCTCGCATGCATCGCCGAGCACTTCATCGCGACGTGGGAGGGGGCGCTGCCGCGGCCCCGCACGGCCGAGGGGCGCGCCATCGCGCGCGACGGCGGCCTGTGCCAGGTGCCCGGGTGCAGCCGCGCGGCGGCGCACGCGCACCACGTGACCTACCGCTCGCGCGGAGGGGGCGACGAGCCGGCGAACCTCGTCGCCCTGTGCGCCGCGCACCACCTCGTCGGCGTGCACGGGGGATACCTGCGCGTGAGCGGCCAGGCGCCGGGCGCGCTCCGGTGGGACGTGGGAGGCGCGGCGGCGGCGTGATCGTCGCGGGCCCCGAGGCGCGCTAGGATGCTCCATGCTCCGCGCCCTCGGCCCCGGCGCTCGGCTCACGGCGGCGTTCGTCGTGCTCGCCGCGCTCGTCACCGCCGCCACCGCGTTCCTCTTCCTGCGCAACGTCGCGGTCCTCGACCCCGCGCTCGCGACGGCGGCGTGGTGGACCGCCGCCACCGCCGGCGTCTCGATCCTGTTCGCGACCGGGGCGCTCGGCCTCCTCTTCCAGGCGCTCGCGCAGCGCCACCGCGCGCTCGAGGCGGCGCTCGCCGAGGTCGAGGCGGAGCGCACCCTGCGCCTCAACGAGCTCGAGCGGATGCAGGCGGTGGTCGACTCGATGGCGGACGGCCTCATCTTCGTCGACGCCGAGAACCGCGTGGCGCTCGTCAACAAGGCCGGGCGCGCCCTCAAGAAGCTCTCCGGCGGACCGGGGACCGACCTGAAGGACTGCCACCCCACCGCGACCTTCGCGATGCTCGACCGCGTCATGGGCTGGCTCCGCGCCGGCGACGACTCCGGGCCGCCGCACTCGATCATCAAGGAGAAGGAGGGCCGCTTCGAGACGACCTACGCGCCGGTGCGCTCGCCCTCCGGCGCCTACCTCGGCACGGTGATGGTGATCCGCGACATCGCCGAGCGGCGGAACCTCGAGACGCGCCTCCTCGACGCCGAGCGGCTGGCGGGCCTCGGGCAGATGTCGGCGCAGATCGCGCACGAGCTGCGCAACCCGCTCAACGCCATCGCCGGCGCGGCCCAGTACCTCGCGCGCCGGCTCCCCGGCGACCCCGACGTCGCGGAGTACGCCGGGCTCATCGACGAGGAGGTCGACCGCGTGAACCGCTTCATCGGCGAGCTGCTCGGCGTCGCTCGGCCGGCGGAGCCCGTCTACACGCCGTCGAGCGTGAACCGCGTGCTCCGGGAGGCGGCCCAGAAGGCCGCCCTCGCCCGCGGGCTCGGCGCCGAAGCCGTGCGGCTCGACCTCGCGAAGGACCTCCCGCCGCTCGACCTCGACGCGGCGATGGTCGCCGAGGCCGTCGTGAACCTCGTGTCGAACGCGCTCGACGCAGGCGGCGCCGCGCCGCCGGAGCTCGCGAGCCGCTTCGAGGCGGTGGGCGGGGAGGGCGTCATCGTCGTCGAGGTGCGCGACCGCGGCTGCGGGATCCCCGAGGACAAGCTCGAGGAGGTGCAGCGCCCGTTCGTCACGACGAAGGCGCAGGGCACCGGCCTCGGGCTCGTCATCGTGCAGCGCACCGCGAGCGTGCACCGCGCGACGTTCGGGCTCGCGCGGCGGGACGGCGGCGGCACGGTCGCGGCGCTGCGCTTCCCGGTGCGGCGCCTCGCCCCGCCGGCGCTCGAGGTCGCGTCGTGAGCCGCGAGGGGCTCGTGCTCGTCGTGGACGACGACCCGGGGACGCGCCGGGTCGCCCGCGCCAACCTCGGCCTCGAGGGCTTCGAGGTGCTCGTCGCGTCGTCGGCGGCGGAGGCGATGGAGCGGCTCTCCGGGAGCGATCCGCTCGCCCTCGTCACCGATCTCAAGATGCCGGACGAGGACGGCATCGCGCTCATGGCGCGGGTGCACGCGGAGCGCCCGTGGCTCCCGGTGGTCCTCGTCACCGCGCACGCCACCGTGGAGACCGCGGTCGAGGCGCTGCGCCGCGGCGCGCACCACTACCTCACGAAGCCGGTGCGCTGGGAGGAGCTGGCGCTCGTCCTGCGGCAGGCGGTCGCCCACGAGCGCGCGCGCCGCGACCTCGAGCGCCTCAAGGGCGAGCTGGAGCGCGTCGCGGGCTTCGAGGAGCTGGTGGGCAGCGCCCCCGCGATGCAGGAGGTCTTCCGCGTCGTCCAGCAGGTCGCCGCGTCGGACGCGAGCGTCCTCCTGCGCGGCGAGACCGGGACCGGCAAGGAGCTCGTCGCGCGCGCGCTCCACCGGCGCTCCACGCGCAAGGACCGCGCGTTCGTGGCCGTGAACTGCACCGCGATCCCGCGCGACCTCATGGAGTCCGAGTTCTTCGGGCACGAGAAGGGCGCCTTCACCGGCGCGATCGCGCGGCGCCAGGGCCGCTTCCAGCAGGCCGACGGCGGCACGCTGTTCCTCGACGAGGTGGGCGACCTCGACGTCGCCATCCAGGGGAAGCTGCTCCGCGTGCTCCAGGAGCAGGAGCTGACGCGCGTCGGCGGCGAGCGCTCCGAGAAGGTGGACGTCCGCATCGTCGCCGCGACGAACCGCGACCTCGAGGCCATGGTGAAGGAGGGCGGGTTCCGCGAGGACCTCTACTACCGGCTCGACGTCATCCCGCTGCGCCTGCCGCCCTTGCGCGAGCGGCCCGGCGACCTGCCCGCGCTGCTCGAGCACTTCCTCCGCTCGTTCGCGGAGCGCTACGGCCGGCCGGTGCCGATGCCGCTCCCCGAGGTGCTCGCCGCCGCCCGCGCCTACCCGTGGCCCGGAAACGTCCGGGAGCTCCGGAACCTGTGCGAGCGCGCCGTGCTCATGGGGTGGGAGGCGGTCGCACCGCTCCTCGGCTCCGCCGCCGCGGCCGCGCCCGCGCTCGCCGGCGCGGCGGAGTTCTCGCTGCCGCTCCTCGACGCGCGGGCGCGCCTCGTCGAGCGCTTCGAGCGCGAGTACCTGACCCGCCTCCTGCGCGCGCACCGCGGCAAGGTCGGCGAGGTGGCGCGGGCGGCCGGCATCGCCGAGCGGAACCTGTACGAGAAGCTGAAGGCGTACGGCCTCTCCCGCGACGATTACCGCTGAGCGCCCTGTACCGCGCTCGCGGTGAGGCAACCCGCCGCATCGGATCCGCGGGTCCGATCGCGCCTGCGCGCATCCGATCGCGTCACCCGCGGCGGGGCCTCGCGCTGCCGCCGCCCCCCGTGTTCACGCGGGCGTGCCGCGCCGGCCGCGCTGGCGCGGACCTTGCGAAGGGAGGGGCGAACCTCCCTGGAGGCAAAGGCACATGAAGAAACCCCGCGGCCTGTCGCTCATCCCCATCCCGCTGACGCTCGCCGCCGTGGCCGGGCTCGCGCTCGGCGTCGGCGGGTTCGCCTTCAAGTACGCCAAGGGCTCCTCCTACCTCGGCAACGACCCTGCCACCTGCGCCAACTGCCACGTCATGGCGGGCCACTACGCCGGTTGGCAGGCGGCGCCGCACCACCTCGTCGCGACCTGCAACGACTGCCACACGCCGGCCGGCTTCGTCTCCAAGTACGTGGTGAAGGCGATGAACGGCTACCACCACTCGATGGCGTTCACGCTCGGTGGCTACCCGGACGTCATCCGCGCGCGCCCGCAGAGCAGCGCCGTCGTCGAGGCGAACTGCCGCCGCTGCCACGCCGACCTCGTCGAGGAGGTGGCCCACGGCGAGGGCGTCTCCTGCATCCGCTGCCACGCCTCGGTCGGCCACCTCCGCTGAACTCCATCCCCCACGGCTCAACACGAAGGAGAGCACCTCAATGTCGAACGAGACCCAGCCGCGGAAGAACCGCGGCCTCCTCATCGCCCTCGTCACCGGCGTCTTCGCCGTGGTGGCGATCGGCGCCGCAGCACTCGCCGTCAACATCGCCGAGCGGAAGGGCGAGGCGAAGCACGCCTACGTGAAGCTCGTCGACGTCACCGAGAACGACGTCGACCCGGCGAAGTGGGGCACGAACTGGCCGCGCGAGTACGACGCCTACAAGCGCACCGCCGAGCCGACCGCCACGAAGTACGGCGGCGCCGCCGGCGCGAGCGAGGGCCACCCGGCGCCGCAGAAGGCCGAGCGCGATCCCTGGCTGAAGCGCGTCTTCGCGGGCTACCTGTTCGCGGTCGACTACCGCGACCGGCGCGGCCACGCGTACGCGCTCACCGACCAGGAGGTCACGAAGCGCAACGTGCCGGGCGAGAACAAGCAGTCGGGCAACTGCCTCCACTGCCACGGCTCGATCATGCCGCTCTACAAGAAGCTCGGGAAGGAGGCGGCGCCGACGGCCAGCGAGGCGGACCAGATCCAGGCGGGCCTCGCGAAGGTCTCGGAGCTGAGCTACTGGGACGCGCACAAGGCGCTCGAGGCGCTCTCCGGCGGCAAGGCGCACCCGGTGTCGTGCGTGGACTGCCACGAGCCGCAGTCGATGGAGCTGCGCGTGACGCGCCCGGGCTTCATCGCCGGCATCCAGAAGCTCGCCGCGTCGACGGCCGACGTGCCGCACCTGCCGTCCGTCGAGCGCTGGCGCAAGGGTGACCGCGCGAAGGCGTACGACCCGAACACCGACGCCACGCGCCAGGAGAAGCGCTCGTACGTCTGCGGGCAGTGCCACGTCGAGTACTTCTGCGGCAAGGGCATGAACCTCCTCTTCCCGTGGGCCGAGGGGCTCAAGACCGAGCAGATGGAGCACGTGTACGACACGCTCGAGGTGAAGGGGAAGCGCTTCAAGGACTGGACGCACGCCGAGACCGGCTTCGAGCTCCTGAAGGCGCAGCACCCCGAGTTCGAGATGTGGAGCCAGGGCATCCACGCGCGGAGCGGCGTCGCCTGCGCCGACTGCCACATGCCGTACAAGCGCGAGGGCGCGCAGAAGATCTCGGAGCACTGGGTGCGGAGCCCCATCCTCCAGCCGAACCGCTCCTGCGCGGGCTGCCACCCGTACTCCGACGACGAGCTCAAGGCGCGCGTCGTCGGCATCCAGGACCGCCACTTCGCGCTGCTCACCCGCGCCGGCAACGCCGCGGTGGCCATGATCGACGCCATCGTCGCCGTGCGGAAGCCGTACGACGAGAAGGCGCGCGAGGCCGCCGTGGCGAAGGCGACGGCGAAGCTCGAGAAGGACGAGGCGTACCAGAAGGCGCCGAAGGAGGCGCAGGAGAAGCTCGCCGCCGCCGAGGTGAAGGCGAACCTGCTCGCGGCGTGGCGCGAGGCCGTGGAGAAGACGCCGGCGCTGAAGGAGCTGGAGCAGCTGCAGCGCGCCGCGCAGTGGCGCCTCGACCTCGTCGCCGCCGAGAACTCGATGGGCTTCCACGCGCCGCAGGAGATGGCGCGCGTCCTCGCCGAGTCGATCGACCTCTCGCGCCAGGCGCAGGTGAAGGCGGCGCAGCTCGGCGCGGTGGTCGCCACGCCGACGCCGGCCGCGCAGCCGGCCGTCGTCGTCCCGGCCGCGCTGAAGAAGTAGGCCGCCGCCGCGCGGCAGCAGCTCCGACCGCCCTCCTGGCCCAGCGCCGGGGGGGCGGTCGCGTTTCTACGTCTCAACGGCCCAGGAAGTCGAGCGGCGTCCGCTTCGGGAGCCGCGTGTCCGCGCCCAGCACCTCGTGGATCGA
>JBJMQK010000360.1:0-21981 GCA_045802735.1 Anaeromyxobacteraceae bacterium
CGCCGCGGTGAGCGAGGGCCCTTCGACTCATGGCGGCGGCTCGTCGCGTTGATCCGCAGCGTCGCTTCCGCCGCCATGATCGCGATCCGGCGCCTGGCGGCGCCTCACCCCGGGGCGAGAAACTCTCCCCCCGAGACCCCCCATCTCGAGCGTCACTTCGAGTGAGCAGCGCCGTCAGCGCGAACGGGGACCGCCGGAGTCGAAGCGCGCGCGCCGGCCGCCTCGCCACGCTAAGGAGCGTCCGTGCCCGCGCGCCGCGCGCTCCTCGTCCTCACGCTCGTCAACCTCCTCAACTACCTCGATCGCTTCGTCGTCTCGGCGCTCGTCGAGAGCCTGCGCGCGTCGGGGCTCGTGACCTCCGACGCGGCGCTCGGGGCGCTCATGACGGGGTTCGTCGTCGTCTACATGCTGGCGTCGCCGCTCTTCGGCGCGCTCGCCGACGGCGGCCGGGCGCGACCGCCGCTCCTCGCCGTGGGGGTCGCGCTGTGGAGCGTCGCGACTGCACTCTCCGCGTTCGTCGGGAGCTACTGGCACCTCCTGCTCGCGCGCGCCGCCGTGGGCGTCGGCGAGGCCGCCTACGGCACCGTCGCGCCGGCCATGATCGCGGACGCGGAGCCGGAGGCGCGACGCGGCCGCGCGTTCGCCGTGTTCTATGCGGCGATTCCCGTCGGGTCCGCGCTCGGGTACGTCCTCGGCGGGCTCGTCGACCGCGCCGCGGGGTGGAGGGCCGCCTTCCTCGTCGCGGGCGCGCCGGGGCTGTTGCTCGCCTGGGCGTGCCTGCGGCTCACGGATCCGCCCCGCACCGGCGCCGCGCCCGCCGCGGGACCGACGGCGGCGCTCGGCGCCTACCCGCGCCTCGTGCGCAACAGGCCTTACGCGCTCACCGTCGCCGGGTACGCGGCCTACACGTTCGCGCTCGGCGGGATGGCCTTCTGGCTCCCGGCGTTCCTCGAGCGCGTCCGCGGCGTCCCGCGCGCCCAGGCGACGATCGTCTCGGGCGGGATCCTCGTCGCCACGGGGTTCGCCGGGACGTTCGGCGGCGGGTACCTCGCCGACCTCCTGCGCCCGCGCCTCCGCGCCGCCGACCTGTGGGTCTCGGGCCTCGCGACGCTCGCCGCGGCGCCGCTCGTCGTCGCGGCGTTCCTCGCGACGGACCGCGCGGCCTGGCTCGCCGCGCTCGTCGCCGCGGAGCTGCTCCTGTTCGCCTCCACCGGCCCGGTGAACACCGTCATCGTGGGCGCCGTCTCGCCAGGCGAGCGCGGCGCCGCGGTGGCGCTCTCGATCTTCTCCATCCACGCCTTCGGCGACGTGCCCTCGCCCTGGCTCATCGGGCGCCTCTCCGACGCGACGACGCTCGCCAGGGGCGTGCTCCTCGTGCCGGTCGCGGTCCTCGTCGCCGGCGCCATCTGGACCTTTGCTGCGGCGACGCGCGGCCGCTACGCTCCGGCCCCATGACGCTCCTCGCGCTCGCCCTGACGCTCTCCGTCGCGCAGCCCGGCCCGAACGCGAAGCCGACGCCCGCCGGGGCGAAGGCGTTCGTCGCCGAGGTGAACGCCGAGCTGAAGCGGCTCATCGTGCGCGACGCCACCGCCGAGTGGGTGAAGGCGAACTTCATCACCGACGACACCGAGCGCCTCTCCGCCTGGGCTCAGGAGGAGCTCATGGCCTACACCACGAAGAGCATCAAGGACTCGCTGCGCTTCGACGGTGTCGCGGCCGATCCGGAGACCGCGCGCGCCCTCCACCTCGTCCGCGTCGGCCCCTCGCTCCCGGCGCCGTCCGACCCGGCGAGGCGCGCCGAGCTGGCCGCGATCGCGGCGCGCCTCGAGGGCGTCTACGGCAAGGGCAAGTGGTGCGGCCAGGACGGGCAGGCGCCGTGCAGGGACCTCGAGGCGCTCACCGAGACGATGCGGAAGAGCCGCGATCCCGCGGCGCTGCTCGATGCGTGGGTCGGCTGGCGGACGATCTCGCCGGCGATGCGCAAGGACTACGCGCGCCTCGTCGAGCTCTCGAACGAGGGCGCGCGCGAGATCCGCTTCTCGAACCTCGGCGAGCTGTGGCGCGCCGGCTACGACATGACGCCCGCCGCGTTCGAGGCCGAGACCGACCGGCTGTGGGACCAGGTGAAGCCGCTCTACGCAGAGCTCCATTGCTACGTGCGCGCGCGGCTGCAGGAGCGCTACGGCAAGGCCGTCGTACCGGATGGGAAGCCCATCCCGGCGCACCTCCTCGGCAACATGTGGGCGCAGGAGTGGGGGAACGTCTATCCGCTCGTGGAGCCGTACCCGACCGGCGGCAGCCTCGACGTGGACGCGGCGCTGGCCGCGAAGGGCTACGACGCGAAGCGCATGGTGAAGGTGGGGGAGAGCTTCTACACGTCGCTCGGGCTCGATCCCCTGCCCGCGACGTTCTGGGAGCGTTCGCTCTTCGTGAAGCCCGCCGACCGCGAGGTGGTGTGCCACGCCAGCGCCTGGGACGTCACGTACTCGGGCGACCTGCGCGTGAAGATGTGCATCAAGCCGACGGCGGACGACCTCGTCACGATCCACCACGAGCTGGGTCACGACTATTACTTCCAGTCCTACGTCACGCTCCCCGCGCTCTTCCAGCAGGGCGCGAACGACGGCTTCCACGAGGCGATCGGCGACGCGATCGCGCTCTCGGTGACGCCCGCCTACTTGAAGCGGATCGGCATCCTCGACGCGCTCCCACCCGACGACGAGAAGGGCGTCCTCGACGTGATGATGCGCCAGGCGCTCGACAAGATCGCCTTCCTGCCGTTCGGCAAGCTCATCGACCAGTGGCGCTGGGACGTCTTCAGCGGGAAGACGAGGCCGGAGGCGTACAACACCGCCTGGTGGGCCCTGCGCCGGAAGTACCAGGGCGTCGACGCGCCCGTCCCGCGCAGCGAGGCGAACTTCGATCCCGGCGCGAAGTACCACATCCCCGCGAACGTGCCCTACACCCGCTACTTCCTCGCGCTCATCTACCAGTTCCAGTTCCACCGCGCGCTGTGCCAGGCGGCGGGGCACACGGGCCCGCTCCACACCTGCTCCATCTACGGCAGCAAGGAGGCGGGGCGAAAGCTCCGGGCGATGCTGGCGATGGGGGCCTCGAAGCCCTGGCCCGAGGCGATGCTGGTCCTCACCGGCCAGCGGGAGGCCGACGCCACGGCGGTGCTCGACTACTTCGCGCCGCTGGGGAAGTGGCTCGCGGAGCAGAACCGGGGGCGGAAGTGCGGGTGGTGACGGCTGCTCGACTCCGCCCTTCGACTCCGCCCTTCGACTCCGGCGCTTCGCGCCTACGCTCAGGGTGAACGGACCTGCGCGCCTGCGCTCAGGGTGCACGGACCTGCGCGCCTACGCTCAGGGTGAACGGACCTGCGCGCCTACGCTCAGGGTGAACGGACGCCTTCGGCCAGCGCGCGCCGGACCGCCTCCGCCGCCGCGACGATGCGCCAGGCGGGCAGCGCGTCGTCGGGGACGGCGTCGAACGCGCCCCGCCCGCGGAGGCGCTGCGGGGTGTCGGCGAAGCGCGGGACGAGGTGCAGGTGGAAGTGGCGCAGGACGTCGCCGATGGCGAACGCGTAGACGTGCTCGGCGCCGAGCGCAGCGAGCTGGGCGCGCATCGCCCGCGCCGCGGCGGGGCCGAGCGCGGCCAGCTCGCCGGGCTCGAGGTCGTAGAGCGCGCGGGCGTGGCGGTCGCTCGTGAGCACGAGCCAGCCGGGGATGGGCGACGGGTCCGCGGGCGCGTGCAGCGTGAAGCCGCCGCCGCGCCACACCGAGCCGCCGACCGGCCTCACCTCGCCCGTGACGATGCGGCAGGCGAGGCACGGCGGTCGCGGTTCGGGCATGCGTCGTCGGTTATGTCAGACCCGCTGCGCGGGCGGCCACGGATACTCCGCGGCGATGGCGGGCGTGAGGTACTCGGTCACGACCGCCCTGGGCGCGAGCGCCCTTGCGGCGAACCCGGCGGCGACGCCGCCGATCGCGTACCAGGCGACGGTCAGCGCAGCCGTCTCGAGCGTGGCGTCGCTCGGGCGGTGGCCGAGGCCGAGCTTCGGCCCGAGCACCACTGCGCCGACGCCGGCGAGGACGCCCATCCACAGGCCGCGCGACACCGGGCGCGCCGAGCGCCCGGGCGAGACGAGGGCGTAGTAGAGCGCGTTCGAGACGAGGTCGCCCGCGAAGGCGGTGCGCGCGAGCTTCTTGCGCTTCCCCGGCACGAACCGCGCCGCGCGTTTGCCGGAGAGCTTCGACACCGCGCGCGTGCCGAGCAGGTCGAGCCGCGGCGCGTCGTCGATGCGGCGCTTCCCCACCTCGTTCGCGAGCGTCACGGCCGCGGCGCCCACCGCGCCCGCGACGAGCGCCCGCCCGAGCCCCGACGTCACGGGCGCGGCCCCGGCGGCGGCGCCTTCTGCGCGCTCGATTCGGGTTGCGTGAGGCCGGACTCCTCGCGCTCGTCCTCGCCGGGCAGCTCCTCGCTGCTCGTCCGTCGCTCGGGTGCCTGCTCGACCGTCGGCTCCAGGGGCTCGTTCTTCGGATCCATGGCCACTCCCTTCGCGTGTACGGCGTACACGGTGTGGACGGGCGCGGCCGGGGACAACGCGCGATTAGCCCGTGATGCGCCCCGCGAGCGCCTCGGGGCGGTGCGGGCCGGCCTCGGCGACGAGCGCGCGCGCGGCGTCCACCTGCCCCCAGGTGTTCCAGAGCAGCACGCCGCGCACCCGCCCGCCGTCGAGGTAGTACACGACGCCCTGCCGGAAGGGCTCGCGCCAGTCGGCCACGATCTGGTGCCGCGCGTCGAGCTCGCCCACGGCCTCGTACCCGAGGTCGAAGAGATCCGAGTAGAAGAACGGGAGGTGGTCGTACGTCGCCGTGTCGCCGGCCATCGAGCGGCCGGCGAACCGGCCCTGCGACAGCGCCGCGTCCTCGTGCTCGACCCTGACCTTCTTCCCGAGCGCGCGCGAGGGGAAGTGCGCGACGTCGCCCGCCGCCCAGATCGCGGGGTCCGAGGTACGCAGTCGCTCGTCGACCTCGATGCCGTTCTCGACCGCGAGCCCGGCGCGCGCCGCGAGATCGACGTTCGGATCGATGCCGATCCCGGCGAGGACGAGGTCCGCCCCGACCTCGCGCCCGCCCGTCGTGCGGACGACGAGCCCTGCGCCGGCGGCCGTGACGTCGGCGACGCCGTCGCCGGCGAGGACCGTGACGCCCTTCTCCGTGTAGTAGCGCGTCACGAACGCGGACAGATCGCCGGGGAAGGCGCGCGCACAGAGGCCGGCCTCGGGGAAGATCATGGTCACCGCCACGCCGCGCCCCGCGAGCGCGGCCGCGATCTCCGACCCGATGAACCCGCCGCCGACCACCGCGACGCGGCGGGTCCCGGCGTCGACGGCGCCGCGGAGCCGCCGGTAGTCGCGCACGGTGCGGAACGCGAGGACGCGCTCGTCGGCGAAGCGCAGCCGCCGCGCGCTGCCGCCGACGGCGAGGAGCAGCTTCTCGTAGCGCACGCGCACGCCCGCATCGTCCACCACCTCGCGCGCGGCGCGGTCGACCGCCGCGACGCGCCGTCCGAGGCGGAGCTCGACGCCGGGGACGGTCTCGAGCCAGATCGACTCCTCGGGGTCGGCGCTGGTCCAGAGCTTCTTCGAGAGAGGAGGGCGAGCGTATGGACGGTCCGGTTCCTCCGACAGCAGCGCGATCGTCCCCTCGCCGTCGAGCTCGCGGATGCCCTTCGCCGCGGCGTGGCCCGTCATGCCGCCGCCGACGATGACGTAACGGTAGCTCTCCATGGCGCTCCTCCTGTCCTGCATGGAGAAGCGGGCGCGACGGCCGTTTCACGGCGCGCTTGGGGTGCGGGCGTCCGGGGGCTCTCCGTCCCCGCGCAGGATCGCGTCGAGCTTTCCCTGCTTGTCGAGCGCGTCCACCTCGCTGAAGCCGCCGAGCGACCGGCCGTCGACGAAGATCTGAGGGACGGTGCGCTGCCCGGTCGCGCCGACGAGCCAGGCGCGCTGCTCCTCGTCGTTCTCGACGTCGATCTCCTCGTAGGCGACGCCCTTCTTCTTGAGGAGCAGCTTCGCGCTCGTGCAGTACGGGCAGACCCGCTTGGTATAGATCTGGACGCTTGGCATCCTTTGATTCTAGCGTTCGCGGCGTGCCCTTGCCGCCGCCGGAGGAGACCCTGATCGTGCCGCGCGACGCCGCGGGCGAGCGCCTCGACCGCTTCCTGGGGCGGGCGCTCGGCGTCGGTGTCGAGCGGGCGCGGGCGCTCGTGAAGGGCGGCCGGGTCAAGATCCGTGGGAAGGTCCCGTCGGAGCACCGCAAGCTCTTCGGCGGCGAGGAGGTCGTGGTGGCGCGCCCGCGGGCGCGCGCCGCCGCGGCGGTCACCGGCGACCCGGCGCTCTCCATCCTCCACGACGACCCGGACTGCCTCGTCGTGGACAAGCCCGCCGGCCTACCGGTCGAACCCGCCGCGGCGGCGTCCCCGTCCGCCGTCGGCGCCGCCAGCCGGCTCGGTGCCTTCGACGTCGCGGGGCGGGCGCTCCCCGGCCTCGCGCACCGGCTCGATCGCGACACGACGGGCTGCCTGCTGCTCGCGCGCCACGACCGCGCCCTCCTCGCCCTCCGCACCGCCTTCGAGGGCGGCCAGGTCGAGAAGAGCTACCTCGCGCTCGTCTCCGGCGCGCCGCCCGACGCCGGGCACCTCGACACCCCGTACGGCCGCAGCCCGGAGGACCCGCGCCGCTTCACGACGCGCGTCGCGTCGGCGCGCCGGGCCCGCCTCTCCTTCACGCTGTGCGAACGGCTCACCGGAGCCGCGCTCCTCGAGGTGCGGCTCGAGACCGGGCGCACGCACCAGATCCGCGTCCAGCTCGCCGAGGCCGGGTACCCGGTCCTCGGCGACGCGACCTACGGCGTCGCGTCGGAGGCGATCGCGCGGCAGGGCCTCCACGCCTGGCGCCTCGCCTTCCCGGCGCCCTCCGGCGCGCGCGTCGCGGTCGAGGCGCCGCTGCCGGCGGACCTCGCCGCGGCGCTGTCGAGGCTCAGGGCCGCGAGATGACCTCGGCGATGGCGAGGAGCGCCGCGTCGAGGTCGGCGCCCTCGGCCTTCGCGGCGGGCAGGTTCACCACCACCCCGGCGCGCGGCCCGCGGTTCACGAGGCCCACCGCGAGCCCCGCCTCGACCGCCTCGCGCTGGCCCGTCGCGGAGAGCGCGCCGTGCGCCCGGCTCGCCCGCGCGATCTCCTTCGCGGCGCCGCGCAGGCTCGCGCAGGCATAGACGCTCGCGGGGTGGGCCGCCGCGAGCCGCGCGTCGAAGTCGGCCGGGTCGCGGTAGGGCAGCGCCGCGATCTCGACGGGGAGGCCCGCGGCGACGACCTCGCGCGAGACCGCCTCGAACGCCGCGACCACGTCGTCGCGCTCCCGCTCGCCGTCGCCGTCGCCGGCGCGGTAGGCGACGGCGACGCGGACGGCGGCGCCGGCCCGCGCCTTGAGGTTGCGATCGTAGACGAGGACGCGCAGGAGGAGCAGGGCCTGCTTGCGCGGCGCGAGGTCCTCGGCGCGCGCGGCGGCGGGCGCGACGAGCAGCGCCAGCGCCGCCAGCGCCGCCAGGCGTGGGCGCAGGAAGCTCACTGCGCTCGCCAGCGCAGGCCCGCGCGGAACGTGCGGGCGGGCTGGTTCATGTGAGAGATCGGGGCGAAGTCGCCGGGCACCGGATCGGGCGCCGCCGCATCGGTGAGGTTCTGCACGCCGAGCTCGATCGTGAGCCCGCGCGCGCCGGGGACCTCGAGCGCCGCGAGGGCGTTCAGGAGGAACGATCGCCCGACTGCACGCGAGCGGTCGAGCGTCGCCGCCGTGGGGTCCATGGCTCGCGCGGCGACGTAGGCGCCGTTCAGCGCGACCGAGAGCGGCCGCCAGGGTGTGCGGGCCCAGGCGGCGAAGCTCGCGGTGAGATCGGGGAAGTTGGCGCTCGGCGCGGTGTCGAGCGCCTGCGTCGAGAACCCGCCCCACGCGTGGAAGAGGTCGCCGTGCCGCACGATGGCGCCGACCTCGGCCCCGCGGAGCCGCAGCGCCCCGTCGTTTCGCGGCTCCTGCCGGAAGTCCGTCGGGGTTGCGACGTCGGGGGCGTGGTCGAGGCCCGGCGCCGGCACGCTCTGGAAGCGGATGAGGTCGCGGTAGTCGTCCTGGAAGAGGCTCGCGGCGAGCGAGACCGCCGCGCCGACGCGCCGCTCGTAGACGAGCTCGAGCGAGCGGACGGTCTCCGGGTGCAGCGCCGGGTTCGCGAGGTAGGTCGCCCCGTCCTCGAAGAACGCCTCGGACGCCGTCGGCGCACGGAAGCCCTCCGAGAAGATCGCCTTCACGGTGTCGTCCCGCGTCGGGTGCCAGACGGCGGCGGCCTTGGGCGTCACCCGCGCGCCGAAGATCTCGTGCGCGTGGAGCGTCACGCCGGCGTGCAGGGTGAGCTGCGGGCCGATGTCCTGCTCGAGGAGCGCGTAGACCGTCGCCGAGCGGAAGTCCTTCTCGATGACCCCCACGCCGACCCCGTTCACCGGGTCCTCGACGAGCGACGGCAGCGCCACGCTGTACGAGCGCTGCGCCGTGTCGTGCTGCTCCGCGGTGGTGCCGGCGATGAGGTGCGTCCCGCCGGCGCGCCACTCCGCGCGGACGTCGGCGGAGAACCAGTGGTCGCGCCCGCGGTCCTCGAAGCGCCCGAACCCGGCGGGCGGCGCCGGGTAGGCGAGCGTGTCGCCGTACTCGAAGTCGTCGTAGGAGGCGCGCGCCTGCAGCGTGAGCGACGGCGTCACCGCGCGCCGCCAGCCGAGCTGGGCGAAGCAGGTGCGGTTGTCGAGCACGTTGCGCGGGTCCTCGACGACGCTCGAGTACGCGGCCGACGCGAGCCCGCGGTGCGACGTGCCGCAGGAGGCGGAGAGCGTGAGGTCGCGCCAGCTCGCGCGTGCGTAGCTCTGGAGCGAGCGGGCGAAGTCGACGCCGCGGACGACGCCGCCGGGCGGGGCCGCGCGGTCCGTGGCGCGCGCCAGCTCCGGGAAGGCCTGGTCGAGCCCGCGCGTGTCGAAGCCCTCCGCCGAGGCGACGTACGAGACGCCCGCGACCTCGCCCGAGGTCACCGCCGACGCCGTGCCGGCGCGCAGCGAGCCCTGCGCGGCGTCGCCGCCGGCCACCACCTGCGTGCGCGCCGGTCCGCCGGCCGTGACGAGGTTCACGACGCCGAGGAACGCCGTCGGCCCGTACACGCTGCCGACGGGGCCCTTGATCACCTCGATGCGGCGCACGGCCGCGAGCGGCACCGGCAGATCGCGGCCGAGGTACGACTCGCCGATCCCGACGCTGTTGTTGAGCGGGTGCCCGTCGACGAGGACGAGCAGGCGCGTCGTGTAGTCGCCGGGGAGCCCCATCCCTCGGACGCCGGTCATCGGGTACAGGCCGTCGGCGTAGCCGAAGAGCCCGGGGACGGTGCGCAGCGCCTCGTCGAGCGTGCGGAACCCGTGCCGCCGGACGTCGTCGCCGGTGAGGACGAACACCGCCGCCGGCGCGTCGCTGATCCGCTCCTCGTGGAGACCGACGGCCTCCACCGACCCCTCGAGCAGGGAATTGAGGTCGATGGTCGCGATGTCGACCCGGTCGGCGGGGTCGGGCGCCTCCTGCGCCTCGCCCGCGCGCGGCACCGCGGCCGCGAGCACCGCGAGCGCGGCGAGGGTGCGGACGAGGCTACGCCGCGGCTGCGCCGTGCGCATCGACGATCCTCCGGAGCTTGGCGAGGTCGAGCGGCTTCTCGAGCCAGTCGCCGGCGTGCTGCTCGAGGAAGTTGTTCGCGCCCTCGGTGAACGCGCCCCCGGTCATGAAGGTGACGACGCGGGCCTGGTCGGGCGCGACGCGCTCGAGCGCCGCGTACAGCTCGATGCCGGTCATCCCGGGCATCATGACGTCGCACAGGATGCGGTCGAAGCGCGCGCCCGCGCGCACGAGGTCGAGCGCCTCGCGCCCGCTCGTCGCCACGACGACCTCGTGCCGGCGCGACAGCGCGCGGCGCACCGCCGTCGCGACGAGGGGCTCGTCGTCGACGACGAGCAGCCGTGCCGGCCGCCCCGCCGGCCCGACCTCCTCGTGGCCGCGCGGCGCGAGCGCCCCTGCGCCCGACGGGGGCAGCGCCACCGTGAAGGTCGTCCCGCGCCCCGTCGCCGTGTCCACCCTCAGCTCGCCGCCGAGCGACAGCACGATGCCCTGCGAGATCGAGAGCCCGAGCCCGGTGCCGACCCCGACCGGCTTCGTCGTGAAGAACGGGTCGAAGATGCGGGCGAGGATCTCCGGGGGAATCCCTGGGCCCGTGTCCGTGACCTCCGCCACCGCCCAGCCGCGCGCGTCGCGGTACAGCGACACGCGCACCTCGTTCGCGGCCGGCGCGTCGTCGGGCAGCGCCTGCGCCGCGTTGAGGAGCAGGTTCAGGAACACCTGCGAGAGCCGCACCTCGTTGCCGTCGACGAGGGGCGCCTCGCCGAGCGCGCGCACGACGCGGGCGCGGTGCTTGATCTCGTGCGTCGACATGTCGAGCGCCGCCTCGAGCGCGGCGCGCACGCTCACCGGCTCGCGCTTGTCCTCGTCGGTGCGCCCGAACGTCTTGAGGCCGCGCACGATGTGGCCCACGCGGTCGGCGCCTTGCCGCGACTCGGCGAGCGCCTCGCCGATCTCGGCGACCCGCGCCACGAGCGCCGGGTCGGAGGACGCCTTCGCGAGGAGGGCGACCTCGGGGAGCTCCTCGGCCGCGAAGCGCAGGTTCGCCTCGATGAAGGCGAGGGGGTTGTTGATCTCGTGCGCGACGCCCGCCGCGAGCCGCCCGATGCTCACGCGGCGGTCGGCGACGATGAGCTGCTCCTGCGTGCGGCGCAGCTCCTCGATGCGCGCGCCGAGCTCCCGGTTCACGGCCTCGAGCGCGGTGGTGCGGTCGGCGACGCGCCGCTCGAGGTCGCCGTTCAACGCCTCCGTCTCGGCGCGCTGGGCGTGGAGGCGCTCGAGCATGGCCGCGAGGGCGCGGCCCACGGCGCCGACCTCGTCGCGGCGCGCAATTGGCAGCTCGCGCGCGGCGTCGGGGTCGCCCGCGGCGACGCGCCGGGCGACCGCGACGATGTCCGAGAGCGGTCGCACGAGGAGGCCCGAGAGGAGGAGCGTCGCCGCGACACCGGCCGCGAGGACGACCGCGCAGGCGAGGAGCACGGCGTTCCGCACCTCGGCGCGGGGCTGCTCGATCCGGTCCGAGCTGAAGCCGGCGAGGAGGATCCCGGTATGGCCGGCGCGCGTGGCGAGCCCGACGCGCGCGTGGAGCGCGCCGTCCGCGAGGAGGACGCCGTCGCCAGCGCCGGCTGCGGGGCGTGGAGCGGCCCCGCCGCCGAGGCTCGCGAGGGTGGTCCCGTCCCCCCGGAGCAGCGTTGCGTAGAGCGCTCCCTTCGCCCGGGCGAGGATCGCGAGCTGGGCGGCGGCGCTCTCGGCGTCGTCGAAGTCGAGCGCCGGCTCGAGGCTGCGCGCGGTGAGCGTCGCCACCTCGAGCGCGTTGCCCTCGATGACCTCGCGCACGCGGAGCGCCAGCCGCTCCGGCAGCCAATGACCGAGCGCACCGAAGAGCACCGCCAGCAGCGCGGCGAAGAGGCCGACGAGCTTCGCGCGGTAGGAGAGGGGTGAGAGGCGAGCCATGCCGGCCCGACCTCAGAGCAAGCCGCGCACCACCGAGTCACGAGCGGATCGCGGTGCAATCGGCGCAGCGCCGCGAAAGGGGAGCGGGTGGCGACGGACCCGGGGTCGAGCGGCGGGTCCGCGAGGCTTTCAAATTCCTGCACCGTCCCCACGAAACTATCTCGTTCCGCCGCGGCGCCGCCCGGCTTAGCTGCAGGTCGCGGCGGTGCTTATGTTCGTCGGAGCGAAGATGCTCGTCGTCGACCTCATCCAGATTCCGCCGGCCGTCTCGCTCGCCGCCGTCTGCGCCATCCTCGGCGCCGGCGTCGCGGCGTCCGCGTGGCGCTCCCGGAGCGGCGGCCCGGCGATCGCGGCGCGCCGGGCAGTGGAGCCGTCATGAGCCCCGAGAGCCGCAGCCGTTCGACGCGGCGCGCGATCCGGTACGCGACGCTGGCCGGGGGCTGGGCGCTGCTCGTCGCCGGCTTCCTGATGCTCTTCCTGCCGGGGCCCGGTCTCGCCGCCATCCTCGGGGGGCTCGCCCTGCTCGGGCGCGAGGCGCCGTGGGCGCGACGCCTCGACCACCGCATCCGCGCCCGGCTTCGCCTGTGCCGCTCGCAGGGGCCGCGCGGCCCGGCGGCATCGCACGCGACGCCGGTCCCGAGCGCTCCGCCGGGCGCGGAGTAACCTCCGCGGCTACGCCCAGTCGCGCGGCGTCCGCAGCGCCTCCACGAGGCGCGCCTCGTCGCTCCCCTCGGCCGGGTGGTGGTCGTACGTCCAGCGCACCCGCGGCGGCAAGGACATGAGGATCGACTCGGTCCGCCCGCCGGTCTCGAGCCCGAACACCGTGCCGCGGTCGTGGACGAGGTTGAACTCCACGTAGCGGCCGCGCCGGATCTCCTGCCACGTGCGCTCCGGCTCGCCCCACGCGTCGCCGCGTCGCCGCTCCGCGATGGGGAGCCACGCCGGCAGGAACGCGCGCGCGCAATCCTCGACGAAGCGCCGCTCCGCCTCGAGGTCGCCGCCCATGTTCTCGAAGAAGATCCCGCCGACGCCGCGCGCCTCGCCGCGGTGCGGCAGGAAGAAGTAGCGGTCGCAGGCGGCCTTGAACCGTGGGTACCAGGCGGGATCGTGGCGATCGCAGACCGCCTTGAAGGTGGCGTGGAAGTGCCGCGCGTCCTCGTCCACGAGGTAATAGGGCGTGAGGTCCGAGCCGCCGCCGAACCAGGCGCGCTCGCCCTGCACGCTGAAGCGGAAGTTCGCATGCGTGGTCGGCACGCGCGGGCTCCTCGGGTGGAGCACCAGCGAGAGCCCGACGGCGGCGAAGGCGCGGCCCTCTCCCTGCAGGCGCTTCGCGAAGGCGTCGGACAGCTCCCCGTGCACGTGCGAGAACCCGACGCCCGCCTTCTCGAGGACCTCGCCACCCTCGAGCACGCGCGTGAGGCCGCCGCCGCCGCCGGCGCGCTCCCACGCGTCGTGCCCGAAGCGCCCGCGCCCGTCGAGCCGCTCGAGGGCGCCGCAGATCTCCTCCTGCAGCGCGCGCAGGAACGCCTCCATCTCGCGGCGGACCCGCTCGTGGGTGTCGTTCACGGTGCGCGCGCCTCCCCTCTCCGCGCGGGCGCGGCGGCGGCGAGGCCGCGGAGGAAGTCCGCCGTGATCGCGTTGAAGGCCTGCGGGTGCGAGAGGTACGGCACGTGTCCGGCGCGGTCGACGACCTCGAAGCGCGCGCCGGGGACGAGCGCCGCCGCCTTGCGCGCGGCGCGCAGCGGGACGAGCAGGTCTCGCCGGCCGTGCACGAAGAGCACCGGCAGCGCCGCGAGGCGCGGGAGGTCGGGGTAGAGGTCGAGGCCGAGGAGCGCCGTGAGCCGCCGCTTCAGCTCGCGCCCCGAGAAGTGGCGCGCCTCGCGCACGAGCTCGTCGCGCCCCTCCCTGTCGAGCCCGAAGCCGCCCATGAGCTGCGCCGCGATGGGCGACACGAGCCGGGCGAGCGGGTCGGGCGCCTCGAGCACGTCCACGAAGAGCGTGGTCGCGAGCGGGATCTGCCGGCGCGAGAGCACCGCGTCGACGAGGACGAGCGCGCCGAGCGGGGCGCGCCCGCGCAGGGCGACGATCGCTGCGACCGCCCCGCCGAACGATGACCCGAGGAGGACCGGTCGCTCGAGCCGCTCGCTCGCGAGGTACTCCTCCACGACCTCGGCGGCGAAGAGCAGCGGATCGGCGCCCGGCGGCGTCTCCCACGGGAGGTTCAGCGGCAGGACGAGCCGGTCGTCGGCGAGGGGGCGCTGGCGCACGAAGGAGCGACCGTCGGCACCCATCCCGGCGAGGCACACCAGGGCGCGTGCGCGATCGTCCGGACACCCGCGGAAGCGGAAGGCCCGCGCCCGGACGCCGTGGAGCTCGAGGTCGGCCTCTTCGACCCCATCACGGAACGACGGGGGCCGGCTGGGCGGATACGGCATGCGTTCCCTTCGACGCGAGGAGCTGCCGGACGGAGCGCTCCACCGCCGCCTTCAGGAGGGGTGCGCCGTCCGGGTCGGAGGGCGGGACGATGGGCCGGCCGAGGACGAAGCGCAACCGGAAGGGAAGGGGGAGCGGGCCGAGCCCGAGCGCGAGCGGCGCGGCGTAGCGCCCGAGGAGCGCCGTCGCGGCGCGGAGGTGACCGAGGTTCAGGTACGCGTCATCGACGCCGAGCCCGGCGAACGGCACGATGGGCACCTGCGCCGCGATCGCGACGCGCGCGAAGCCGAGGCACCCTTCCCACTGCAGCTGGTAACGCTCCGCGGGGCGCTTGAACACCTCGCGCGCGCCACCCGGATAGCACACGACGAGGTTCCCGTCGGCGAGGAGGCGCGCGGCGTTGGCGGGCGTGCCGACCACCCCGCCGACGCGCTCGAGCAGCGGGCGGACGAGGTCGTTCCCGAAGAGGACGCGATCCGCGAGCCCCCATGGGTGCCGCCGGGTCGCCTCGTGCAGGAGCCAGAAGAAGACCGGCGTCTCGAGCCCGAACAGGCCGTGGTTCCCCACGAGGAGCACCGGCCCGTCAGGGAGCCGCTCTGCGCCGGCGAGCTCGGCGCGGTGCCACCGCGTCAGGAGCCAGGCGGCGGCTCTCGCGGCCCTGAAGAGCGGGTCGCCGCTCGCTGGCGCGCGCATCGGGGACAAAGCTAGCCACGCGCCTGCGCCGGAGCGCAGCGAACCTCGCGGGGCGCGCTCCCCCGTGGCCACAGGCGAGCGGGCGCTTCCGGGTTGCCGGCGGGCGCAGGCGAGGCGCAGCGTTGGCGAGGTGCCTGGTCGGACGCGAGCTCGGGTGGTGGTCGTCGGCGGCGGCTTCGCCGGGGTGGCGGCGGTGCGCGCCCTCGCGCAGGCGCCGGTCGACGTCACGCTCGTCGACCGCCGCGGGCGCCATGTCTTCCAGCCGCTCCTGTACCGGGTGGCGCTCGGCGACCTCGCCCCGTGCGACGTGGTCGTCCCGCTCGACGCGCTGCTGCGCGAGCAGCGGAACGCGACGGTGCTCGTGGACGAGGTGCGCGGGTTCGACGCCGCGCGCCGGCGCGTGGCGCTCCCGCAGGGCGAGCTCGCCTACGACGCCCTCGTCGTCGCGGCGGGCGCCGCGCCGGCCTACCTCGGCCACGACGGCTGGCGTGCGCTCGCGCCGGCGCTCCACACGCTCGAGGACGCGCTCGACATCCGCGCGCGCCTGCGCGGCGCGCTCGCCTCGGCGGTGTCGGAGCGCGATCCGGTGCGGCGGGCGGAGTGGCTCACCTTCGTCGTCGTCGGCGGCGGCCCGACCGGCATCGAGCTGGCCGGCGGGATCGCCGAGCTGGTCGCGGGGCTCCCGCGCGGCCACGCGGGCCGGGCGGCGCGCGTGGTGCTGCTCGAGCGCGGGCGTGGCCTGCTCCCGTCGTATCCGGCGAGCGTCGCGCGGCGCGCGGCCGAGCTGCTCGAGCGCCTCGGCGTCGAGGTCCACACGCGCGCGGCCGTCGCCGGCGTCGACGCGAAGGGCGTGCGGCTCCCCGGCGAGCGCATCGCGGCGCGCACCGTGCTCTGGGCGGCGGGGATGGGCGCGGCGCGGGTGGGTGCGCTGCTCGATGCGCCGGTGGACGGCGCCGGGCGCGTCGAGGTGCGCGCCGATCTCTCGGTGCCCGGGCTCGAGGGCGTGTACGCGGTCGGCGACGTCGCGTCGATCGCCCTGGGCGACGGCCGCGTGCCCTCGACGGCCGCAGCGGCGATCCAGGCCGGTCGGCACGCCGCGGCGAACGTCGTCCGCGCGGCTGCGGGGGAGCGGACACACGCCTTCCGCTTCCACGAGCTCGGCCGGCTGGCCGCGGTCGGCAAGGGCGTGTTCGTCGGCCACCTCGGGCCGTTCGAGCTGCCCACGTCGGTGGCGACGCTCGTCGCCCGCGCGACGCACGCGCGCTGGCTGTGGCCGGTGCGGGCTCCGGCCGAGCTGCCGGCGCTCCCCGCGCTCGCCGGCGCCAGGACCGGCTGAACCGACGGGGCGACGGACTTTCGCTCGCCTTTGGCGAGGGTTCCCTCCCTGCTGCGCCGTGTCGAGCATTGGCGGTAGGAGGCATCCCCGATGACACCGCGCCGCACCCGCCGCTCACCCGCAGCCTGGACGGCCGCTGCCCTGCTGGGCGGCGTCGCGCTCCTGCGCGCCCGCCGCCGCGTGTCGCTCCGCGGCGCCTGCGCCGTCCTCACCGGTGGCTCGCGCGGCCTCGGCCTCCTCGTCGCACGGGAGCTCGCCGCGCGCGGCGCCCGGCTCGTCCTGGCCGCGCGCGACGAGCGCGAGCTCGACGAGGCGCGCCGCCAGCTCGAGGCCTCCGGCGCGGAGGTCCTGACGGTCGCGTGCGACGTCGCCGACCCCGACGCCGTGGAGGCGCTCGTCGCGCGCGCCACCGAGCGGTTCGGCCGCGTCGACGTGCTCGTGAACGTCGCGTCCATCATCCAGGTGGGCCCGGCGGAGAGCCTGTCGCTCGACGACCTGCGCGACGCGATGCGCGTGAACCTGTGGGGGCTCGTGCACGCGACGCTCGCGGTGCTGCCGGAGATGCGCGAGCGCGGCTCCGGACGGATCGTGAACGTCACCTCGATCGGCGGCACGGTCGCCGTGCCGCACCTCCTCGGCTACACGAGCGCGAAGTTCGCCGCGGTGGGCTTCTCGACCGGCCTCGCGGCCGAGGCGGCGAAGGACGGCGTGGTGGTGACGACGATCGTCCCCGGCCTCATGCGCACCGGCTCGTTCCTGCACGCGCTGGTGAAGGGTCGGCGCGAGGAGGAGGCGTCGCTCTTCTCCGTCGCCGCGAGCCTCCCCATCCTCACCATGGACGCGGGCCGCGCCGCGCGGCGCATCGTGCAGGCCTGCGAGCGCGGCGAGCGGTTCGTCGTCCTGGGCGTGCCGGCGAAGGCGCTCCGCCTCGCGGCGGTCCTCGCGCCGAACCTCACCGGCGCCGCGATGGAGCTCGCCGTGCGGTTCCTCCCCGGGTCGCCCGGGGACACCGCCGCGCGCCCGGAGCCCGGCCGCCGCTACCGCCGCAAGGGCGGGCTCACCGCCCTCGGCGACGCGGCGGCGAACGAGAACAACGAGGAGCCGGCGGTGCATTGACCGCGGAGCACGGGCTAGGCGAACACCACCGTCTTGTTCTCGTGGACGATGACCCGGTCCTCGCAGTGCCACTTCACGGCGCGCGCGAGGACGCGCCGCTCGAGGTCGCGGCCGATGCGCTTCAGGTCCTCGACGTCGTGCCGGTGCGAGACGCGTCCCACGTCCTGCTCGATGATGGGGCCGGCGTCGAGCTCCGCGGTCACGTAGTGCGCGGTCGCGCCGACGATCTTCACGCCGCGGTCGAGGGCCTGCCGGTATGGGTCCGCGCCGATGAAGGCGGGGAGGAAGGAGTGGTGGATGTTGATGATGCGGTTCGGCCAGCGCCGGACGAGCTCGGGCGAGACGATCTGCATGTAGCGGGCGAGGACGACGAGGTCGGCGCTGCCGTCGAGGAGCTCGCTCATGCGCGCCTCGGCCTCGGCGCGGCGGTCCTTCGCGTTCGGGACGTGGTGGAAGGGGACGCCGAAGGTCTCGACCGCGGGGCGCAGGTCGGGGTGGTTCGAGACGACGAGGGTGAGGTCCGCGGCGAGGTCGCCGCGCTTCCACTCCCAGAGGAGCTCCATCATCGCGTGGTCGTGCTTCGAGACCAGGACCGCGACCCGCTTGCGCTCGCCCGCGCCGGCGAGGCGCCACTGCATCGCGAACGGCCGCGCGACGTGCTCGTCGAAGGCACGTCGCAGCGCGTCGAGCGGGACGTCGAGGTCGGCGGTCTGCAGCTCGAGCCGCATGAAGTAGACGCCGCCCGGCTTGCCCGGGTCGTCCGTCGAGTGCTGGTCGAGGTCGGTGATGTTGGCGCCGTGGCCGAAGAGGAACGTCGAGATCGCCGCGACGATCCCGGGCCGGTCCGGGCACTTGATGAGGAGGATGGCGCGGTCGGGGGTCATGGGAGCGCGCGACCGTACCAGATCCTCCGCCGCGCTCGAACGCGCCGCGGCTTGAATCCGGCCTGGGGCGAAAGTAGGGTGCGCCGCATGGAGCAGCACACCCTCGCCGGCCCGGACGACCTCGAGGCCGTCGCTGCGCTCCTCGCGCGCTGCGGCCTCCCCCACGTCGACATCGGGCCGCACCTGGCGCACTTCACGGTCGCCCGCGAGGACGGTCGCATCGTCGGCGTCATCGGCGTCGAGGTGCACGGTCGCGACGGCCTCATGCGGTCGCTCGCGGTCGCGCCGGAGCACCGCGGGCGCGGCGTCGCCCGGCGCCTGTACGCGACGCTGCTCTCTCGCGCGCGCGGCCTCGGCATCACGCGGCTGTACCTGCTCACGGCGACGGCGCAGAGCTGGTTCCGGCTGCTGGGGTTCCGTTCGGTCCTGCGCGACGAGGTCCCCGACGGGATCCGGGGCACCGAGCAGTACCGCACGCTCTGCCCATCGACCGCGGCGTGCATGGTGCGGCCGATCGTCGCGTACGAGCACGGCTAGTTCCCGCCCGCACGCGCGCCGTCGCGCAGCGCGCGAGCGCACGCGACGCAGCGCCGCACCTTGACCTGACGCAAGACCCTCGCCCGGGGCCTCGTCCACGCTGGACGCCGGTCTGTGGGGGGGGCGGATGGCCGAGGTGGTGCAGAGCCGGGTCGCGGAGGCCGCGTAAGCGCCCGCGCCCCCCGAGGTGGCGCCGGTGCCGCCCTCCATCGGGTCCGTCGTGCCGTGGCGCCACCGGCTCAACACGAAGCTCCTGGCGCTCACGCTGCTCGTCACGGTCGTCGGGGTCGCGGTGTTCGCGCTCGCCGAGGCGCGGATGGGCGAGCAGCTCGTCGAGAGCCAGGCGAACGCCGCGGCCCTGTTCAGCATCACGATCCAGCACGCCACGTCGCGCGCGATGCTCGAGGCGCGCCGCGACGACGCGTTCGAGACCATGCGCGACGTCGCGCGGCAGGAGGGCGTCGAGCACGTGCGGCTCATCGCGAAGGGCGCCGCCGTCGCCTTCTCCACGAACGACGAGGAGGTCGGCAAGACGTTCGACCCCCGCCAGCCGCCCTGCGCGGCGTGCCACGCCGACGGCAAGCCGACCGAGCACGCCTCCGTCCTGTCGCGCACGCGCCTTTTCGAGCGCGGCGGGCACCGCTCGCTCGGCCTCGTGACGCCGATCTACAACGAGGCGCGCTGCTCCTCCGCGGCGTGCCACGCGCACCCGACGACGCAGCGGGTGCTGGGCGTCCTCGACGTGCAGCTCTCGCTCGCCGACGTGGACGAGCGCATCGGCGCGTTCCGCCGCAACTCGCTCGGGATCACGGCGATCGGCGTCCTCCTCCTCGCCGGCGTGTTCGTCGCCTTCGGCCGCTCGGAGGTGGTGCGCCCGGTGTCGGCGCTGCTCGCCGGCATGCGCCAGGTGGCGCGCGACGACCTCGAGGGCGAGATCCGCGTCGAGGCGAAGGGGGAGCTCGCCGTCCTGGCCGCGTCGTTCAACGACATGCTCCGGGCGCTGCGCGGCATGGAGCGCGAGCTGCGCGACGTGAACTCGGATCTCGAGCGGCAGGTCGAGGACCGCACCGCCGAGCTGAAGCGCGCGCACACCGCGCTCATCCAGACCGAGAAGCTCTCGTCGCTCGGCCGCCTCTCGGCGTCGATCGCGCACGAGATCAACAACCCCCTGGCCGGGATCCTGACGTTCGCGAAGCTCTGCATCCGGTCGCTGGAGGCCGGCCCGCCCGACGACGCGGCGCGCGCCGAGCTCGTGAAGCACCTGCGCCTCGTCCAGCGCGAGACCGAGCGCTGCAGCGCCATCGTGCGGAGCCTGCTCGACTTCGCGCGCGAGCGGCCGCTGGCGCTGCGCGAGGTGACCCCGAACGCCGCGGTGGAGGAGGCGCTGCAGCTCATCGCGCACCAGGTCGCGATGCAGGGGATCGCGCTCGAGCGCCGCCTCGGCGAGACGCCGACGATCGTCGCCGACTTCGGGCAGCTGCGGCAGGCGATCGTGAACGTCGCGATGAACGCCTGCGAGGCCATGGGGCGCGGCGGGAAGCTCACCGTGGAGACGCGCGCCGGCGCGGACGGCGGCGTCGAGATCGACATCACCGACACCGGGCCGGGCATCCCGGACGAGAACATGAAGCACCTGTTCGAGCCGTTCTTCACGACCAAGGGCGAGAAGGGGACCGGGCTCGGCCTCGCGGTCGTGTATGGCGTCGTCCAGCGCCACCACGGCCGCGTCGAGGTGCACAGCCAGGCCGGCCGCGGCGCGCGCTTCACGCTCTGCTTCCCGCCGGTGGCGCCGCCGCAGCCGCAGGCGGCGGCGATGCTGGGGGGGATGGCATGAGCGACGTGGTGCGCGTGCTGGTCGTCGACGACGAGGAGATCGTCCGCGAGTCGCTCGCGGGCTGGCTCCGCAACGACGGCCACGTGGTGGGGGCGGCGGCCGACGGCGCCCAGGGGCTGGCGCTGCTCCGCGCCGACGCGTGGGCGGTGGTCCTGCTCGACCTCAAGATGCCGGGCATGGACGGGCTGCAGGTCCTCGAGGAGGCGCGGAAGCTCCGCCCCGAGGCGACGTACGTCGTCATGACGGCCTACGCCACCGTGGACACCGCCGTGGCGGCGATGAAGCTCGGCGCGTTCGACTACCTCGTGAAGCCGTTCGACCCCGAGGAGGTCTCGATCCTCGTCCGCCGGGTCGCGTCGCAGCAGGCGCTCGTGCGCGAGAACGAGGAGCTGCGGCGCGCGCTGAAGCGCGAGGTGGGGTTCCACGACCTCGTCTCGCGCAGCGCGGCGATGCAGCGCATGTTCGAGCTGGCGAGCGTCGCCGCGAAGTCGTCCTCCACGATCCTGGTCCTCGGCGAGAGCGGCAGCGGCAAGGAGGTGCTCGCGCGCGCGATCCACGCCGAGAGCCTGCGCGCCGGCGGTCCGTTCGTCGCCATCTCCTGCGCGGCGCTCACCGAGACGCTCCTCGAGTCGGAGCTGTTCGGGCACGAGAAGGGGGCCTTCACGGGTGCGGTCGCACGCCGCAAGGGCAAGTTCGAGGCCGCGCACGGCGGCACGCTCTTCCTCGACGAGGTGGGCGACATCGGGCCGAAGCTGCAGCTCGACCTCCTGCGCGTGCTCGAGGAGCGCCGCGTGCAGCGCGTCGGCGGGAACGACGCGATCGACGTGGACGTGCGCGTCGTCGCCGCGACGAACCGCGACCTCGCGAAGGCGGTGAAGGAGGGGCACTTCCGGGAGGAGCTGTACTACCGCCTGAACGTCATCCCGGTCACGCTCCCGCCGCTCCGGGAGCGCAAGGAGGACATCCCGCTCCTCGTGCAGCACTTCCTCGTGCGGCTCACCGCGGAGCTGGGCCGGCGCGTCGAGGGCGTGTCGCCGGAGGCGATGGCGGCGCTCCTCGCACACCCGTGGCCGGGGAACGTCCGCGAGCTGCGGAACGTCCTCGAGCGCGGCGCGGTGGTGGCGAAGGGCCCGGTCGTCCAGGTGGCGGACCTCGGCCTCGCGCCGTCCCCTGCGCCCGCCGTCGCAGCCCCGGGCGCGCCGGCGGGCGGGGATCCCAAGGCGCCCCGCGCCGAGCCGTGTGCCCTCGAGGACGTGGAGCGGCGTCACGTCGCGGAGGTGCTCGCCTGGGCGGGCGGCAACGTGACGCACGCGGCGCGGGTGCTCGGGATCGACCGCATGACGCTGTACAACAAGATGAAGCGGTACGGCCTGAAGCGCCCGGACGACGACGAGGCGCGCAGGTCGTAGGTCGCTCGCGCCCGCGGAGCGGGTGCGGAGTCGAAGGG
>JBJMQK010000433.1:0-13045 GCA_045802735.1 Anaeromyxobacteraceae bacterium
CACGAGCGCGTCGCGCCCGCCCGACGGCGCCGCCGAGAGGGGCAGCGTCGTCGCCGCGAGCCGCTGCCCGGCGAGGACGCTGCCGCCGAGGATCGCCTCGATCGCGGCCGGCCACAGCGTCTCCTCCGACGTCGCGAGCCACAGGAGCGGCACGGCCGCGGCGAGCGCCGTCGACACCGCGAGCACGCGCCCGACGCCGAAGCGGTCGAGGGCGCGGCCCCAGAACGGCGCCGCCGTGAAGTATGCGAGCGCACCGAGCGCGCCGTGGAGCGCGATGGCGGTGAAGCCGAGGTGGAGGGTCCCGATCATGTGGACCGTGGTGAGCGCCGCCGCGACGCCCAGCGCGGCGTTCCAGGTGGACGCGTAGGCGAGCGCGCGCCGCGCCGCGGGCGCGCGGACGGCGCTCGGGGCGGGCGCGGCCGCCGCCTGCGCACCGCGGCGCGCGCGCACCGGCGCGTGCTGGCGCGCGAGCACGCAGGTCGAGGCGAGCCCGGCCACCCAGGCGGCGACTGCGAGCGCGGCGAGCATCACCGGCCGCGCGCTGCCGCGTGCGTGGTCGATGAGCATCCCGGCGCCGAACGCCGCGAGCGAGCCGGAGAGGACGGCGTGACCGGTGCGGCGCCCGAGCACGCGGCCGCGGATGGGGCCGCGGAAGAGGTCGGCAGTCCAGGTGAGCCACGCGTGCTGCGCGATGGCGCCGAGCGCGGCCGCCGAAGCCGCGACCGAGACGAGCAGCGCGCGGCGCGCGCCGGTCGGGAGCGGGAGCCAGGGCGTCGCGGCGAGGACGAGGTACGGCTGCCGCGCGGCGGCCGAGGCAATGAGCGCGACGCGGCGCGCGCCGAAGCGAGCCGAGAGCCGCGCCGCAGGGAGCTGCAGCGCCTGGGCGAGCGGCGGGACGGCCGCGAGCGCGGCGATGAGGAAGGGGCCCGAGCGCAGGTAGAGCGCCCAGGCGGTGAGGGCCGCGCCGCCGGCGAGCGCGGGCACCCACTCCGCGAGCGCGCCGTCGACGCTCGTGAGGAGGAGGGCGCGCCGGACGGGGCCGCCTCGGTCGGTGGTGTTCGTGCGTGAGCGGGCGTTCGTTCTCTGGAGACTCGTCATGAACCGACGTGAACGGCCCGCCGCACCGGGTCATTCGCGCCGCACTGCGGCAGGCAGGGGCGGGGGCGGCGCGGGCCCCTGCTCGCCGCGCCCTTCGACTCCGCTTCGCTCCGCTCAGGGCGAACGGGGAGGGCCCTTGATGAACGTGCCGTTCCGCAGCTCGGCGACCGCCTGGGCGATCTCCTCGCGCGTGTTCATGACGAACGGCCCGTAGCGGACGGCAGGCTCCTCGAGCGGCTGGGCGGCGAGCAGGAGGAAGCGCGCAGGCGCGGCGCCGGCGCGCGCGCGGACCACGTCGCCGTCGGAGAGGATGGCGAGGCGCGGGGCGCCGACCGCCTTACCCTGCGCGCCGGACGCGCCGCCCACCGTCACCTCGCCCTCGAAGACGTAGAGGAGCGCGGTGTGGCCGCGCGGCACCGGCTGCTCGAAGGCGGCGCCCGCCGGCAGCGCCACGTCGAGGTAGGTGGGGCGCGCGAAGATCTCCTTCACCGCGCCCACCGTCCCGTCCACCTCGCCCGCGACGACCCGCACCCGCGCGCCGCCGGGCCGCGCGACCTCCGGGATCGTCGCCGCCGGCACGTCCTGGTAGCGCGGCCGCGTCATCTTGAGCTGGCGCGGCAGGTTCACCCAGACCTGGAACCCGTCGAGCCGGCGCGGGCCGACCTTCGGCATCTCCTCGTGCAGGATGCCGCTGCCGGCGGTCATCCACTGCACGTCGCCCGCGCCGATGACGCCCGCGTTCCCGAGGCTGTCGCGGTGCGCGACGCTGCCGTCGAGCATGTACGTCACCGTCTCGATCCCGCGGTGCGGGTGGAGCGGGAAGCCGGCGATGTAGTCGTCGGCGCGCTCCGAGCCGAAGTGGTCGAAGAGGAAGAAGGGATCGAGGTGGTCGAGCGTCTCGGTGGCGATGCTCCGCCGGAGCCGCACGCCGGCGCCGTCGCTCACGGCGCTCGGGGTGACCACGTCCTTCACGATGCGTTCTGTCATGCCTCACCCATAACCACGCGTCCGCGCCTGCCCAGCAGCGCCGCCGCAACAGTCCGTTCCACCCGGGCAACGAGGGCGCCCTCCGAGCGGGCGCCGAACCGGGATGCGACGCGCTGCATCTCAGGTCGTGGCTGCCGGGCGGGCCGCATCGCGCGGCCGCCGCGGCAACGCGCGTGGAGAGCGGATGATCGTCGTCACCGGAGCGAGCGGGCACCTCGGGCGGCTCGTGGTCGAGGGGTTGCTGAAGAAGGTCCCGGCGGCCGAGATCGTCGCAGCAGTGCGCAGCCCGGACAAGGCGAAGGACCTCGCCGCGCGCGGCGTCGCGGTCAGGGAGGCCGACTACACGCGCCCCGACACGCTGGACTTGGCGCTCGCCGGCGCCGAGAAGGTGCTGCTCATCTCCTCCAACGAGGTCGGCAAGCGCGCCGAGCAGCACGCGGCCGTCGTGAGCGCCGCGAGACGCGCCCGGGTCGCGCTGCTCGCCTACACGAGCATCCTCCGCGCCGACACCTCGAAGCTCGCGCTCGCAGCGGAGCACAAGGCGACGGAGGACGCCATCCGCGCCGCGGGCCTGCCCCACGCGTTCCTGCGGAACAGCTGGTACATCGAGAACTACACCGAGAACCTCGCCCCCGCCCTCGAGCACGGCGCCATCTTCGGCTGCGCCGGCGACGGCCGCATCGCCGCCGCGACGCGCTCCGATTACGCCGCCGCGGCCGTGGCGGTGCTCACGGCCCCGGGCGCGGTGAAGCCGGTGTACGAGCTCGCCGGCGACCAGCGGTTCACGATGGGGGAGCTCGCGGCCGAGGTCGCCCGCGCTGCGGGGAAGGCGATCGTCTACAAGGACGTCCCACCCGCGGAGTACCGGGCCGTGCTCACCGGCGCCGGGCTGCCGGGCCCGTACGCGGACCTGCTCGTCGACTCCGACCTCGGCATCGCCAGGGGCGAGCTCGACGACGCCTCGGGCGAGCTCAGCCGCCTCATCGGGCGGCCCACGACACCGCTCGCGGACGCGATCGCGGCTGCCCTGCGGCGCTGACCCGGCCGGGCGCGCCCGCCGCCTCGCGCTTGACACGTCGCGGCGCGCGACTATCGGATCGCGCGCATGATCCAGGTCGAGCACCTCACCAAGCGGTTTCGCGACCGCGTCGCGGTGGACGACCTCTCCTTCGGCGTCGCGAAGGGCGAGGTGATCGGGTTCCTCGGGCCGAACGGCGCCGGGAAGTCGACCACGATGCGGGTCCTCACCGGTTTCTTGCCGGCGACGAGCGGGGTGGTCAAGGTCGCCGGCTTCGACGTCTTCGAGCACCCGCTCGAGGTGAAGCGGCGCATCGGCTACCTGCCGGAGAGCCCACCCGTGTACGTGGACCTCACCGCGCACGCGTACCTGCGCTTCTGCGCCGGCCTCAAGAAGCTCCCGCGCGGCACGGTGAAGCGCGAGGTCGAGCGGGTGGCGAGCCTCGCGCGCATCGACGACGTCATGGACCGCGTCATCGGGAACCTGTCGAAGGGTTTCCGGCAGCGCGTCGGCATCGCCCAGGCGCTGCTCGGCGACCCGGAGGTGCTCGTCCTCGACGAGCCCACCGTCGGCCTCGACCCGCTCCAGATCCGCGAGGTGCGCGAGCTGGTGAAGGGGCTCGCCGGGAAGCACACCATCATCCTCTCGACGCACATCCTCCCGGAGGTGGCGATGACCTGCCAGAAGGTCCTCGTCATCAACCAGGGCCGCCTCGTCGACTTCGACACGCTCGAGGGCCTCATCGCGAAGCACCTCCCCGGCCGCCGCGTCACCCTCGACGACATCGCCTTCCTCGAGGAGATCTACGGGAAGCTCATCTCCCCCGGCCAGCCGTCCGCCGCGGCCACCGCCGACGCCGACGCCGTGAGGTCCGCGTCATGAGCAGCGCCCTGGCCATCGCGAAGAAGGAGCTCGACGTCTACTTCACGACGCCGGTCGCCTACGTCGCGTTCATGGTGATGGCGTTCTTCGCCGCCCAGTTCTTCACCGGGTCGCTCGAGTGGTACCGCCAGATCGCCATGCGGATCTCGATGGAAGGACCGCAGGCGATGGAGCGCCTGAACCTCACCGACGTCGTCGTGTCGCGGCTCTTCGGCTCGGTCGGCATCTTCATCATCATCTCGGCGCCGTTCCTCTCGATGCGGCTCATCGCCGAGGAGAAGCGCGCCCGCACCTTCGAGCTGCTCATGACGGCGCCGGTGCGGCCCTTCGAGATCGTCGCCGGCAAGTACCTCGCCGCGCTCGTCGTGATGGCGGCCTCCATCGGCCTCGTCGCGATCTTCCCGGCGCTGCTCTCCTTCGTCGCGCGCGGCGCGAAGGGCGGGTCGCCCGTGGAGTGGCAGACCGTCGCGACGGGGCTCCTCGGCCTCTTCCTCCTCGGCTCGATGGCGATGGCGGTGGGGCTCTTCGTCTCGTCGCTCACCGAGTCCGTCATCGTCGCGGCGCTCGTCTCGCTCATCCTGCTCCTCGCGCTCTGGGTGGTGACGATCTTCACCGTCGGCGCGGAGGGGCCGCTGAAGGATCTCGCCCAGGGGATGAGCGCCTCGGAGCACCTCATGCCGTTCCTGCAAGGGCGCATCGAGCTCAGGGACGTCGTCTACTACCTCTCCTTCGTGGCGCTCTCGCTGTGGCTCACCGACCGCGCCATCGAGGGGCACCGCTGGGCCTGAGGGCGCCGCCATGAACAAGCACCTCGTCTCGCGCGTGCTCGGTGCCCTCGGCCTCGTGCTCGTGCTCTCCACCGTCGTCACGCTCTTCTTCGGCAACGCGCAGCTCGTCGGCGCGAAGCTCCTGCTCGGCCTCCTCGGCATCGCGGCGAGCTTCGCCATGGGCGAGTCGGGCGGCGTGAAGCGCTTCTTCACCGGGCGCGCGCTGCACTTCGGCGCGGTGACGGCGGTGTCGGCGCTGCTCCTCGTCGTCCTCCTCGGCGTCGCGAACTGGGCCGCCGCGAAGCGCCCGAAGAGCTGGGACCTCACGAAGGACCGCCTCTTCACCCTGCAGGACGACACGCTCAAGACGCTGAAGGGCTTGAAGACCGACGTGAAGGCGATCGCCGTCTACCGCCTCGACGAGGAGGGGTACGGCCCGGCGCAGGACCTCCTCAAGCGCTACGCCGCGCTCTCGCCGCGCTTCAGCTACGAGCTGGTCGACCCGTACAAGGCGCCCGACAAGGCGAAGCTGTACGGCATCACCTCCGAGGGGCCGCGCATCCTCCTCCTCGCGGGCTCCCAGCGCGCGCCGGCCTCCTTCCCCGACGAACAGGGCGTCACGAACGCGCTCGTGAAGGTGACGCGCTCGTCGTCACGCAAGGTGTACTTCACCACCGGGCATGGCGAGCTCGACCCGATGAACGCCGCCGACCAGCACGGCTACGGGAAGATCAAGGCCGCGCTCGAGGGCGAGGGGTACGAGGTCGCGACGCTCTCGCTGCTCGAGAAGCCGGAGGTCCCCGCCGACGCCGCGGTGGTGCTCGTCGCCGGCGCGCGCACCGGCTTCCTCGAGTCGGAGCGGAAAGCGCTCGATCTGTACGCGGCGCGCGGCGGCCACCTCGGGCTCTTCCTCGAGCCGGACGCCGACCCCGGCTTCGACGCCGTGCTGAAGGGCTTCGGCGTGCAGGCGGACGACGACATCGTGGTGGACGTCTCTCCGGCTTCGCAGGCGATCGGCTCGGTGCTCGCGCCGGTCGTGTTCCCCACCGCGAACCACCCCATCTCGCGCGACCTCACCGGCACCGCCCTCATCTTCGTCACCTCGCGCTCGCTCGCGCCGCTCACCGGCGGCGGCGCCACGCCGACGCCGCTCGCGCTCACCGGCCAGGAGGCCTGGGGCGAGACCGACGTGAAGGGCGTGTCGAAGGGGCGGGTGAAGAAGGACGAGGGCGAGAAGGTCGGCCCGCTCCCGGTCGCGATGGCCTCGGAGCGGCCGGTCGCCGCGGACAAGGAGAAGGAGAAGGTCTCCGACCGCGCCCGGCTCGTCGTCGCCGGCGACAGCCACTTCTTCACGAACGACTACCTCCAGCTCGGCGGCAACCGCGACTTCCTCATGAACGCGGTGGGCTGGCTCGCCGAGCAGGAGGACCGCATCACGATCCGGCCGAAGAGCCGCGAGGCGTCGCAGGTGCTCCTCACCGACGCGCAGGCCACCGCGCTCAAGTTCGTGACGGTGGACGTCTTGCCGGTCGCGCTGCTCGGGCTCGGGCTCGCGGTGTGGATGGTGCGGAGGTCGCGGTGACCCCTGCGACTCCGCTGCGCCACGCTCAGGGTGGTCGGAGATCATGAAGGCGCGCTCGCGCTCGCTCCTCCCGCTCGCCGTCCTCCTCGTCGCCGCAGCGGCGGCGGTCGCCTACGCCTATTACGGCATCGGCCGGAAGGACGAGGCCGCGGCCGCGAAGAAGGAGGCGGACGCGAAGCTCTACCTGTTCGATCCGCTGAAGGTGAAGGCGTTCACGGTCGAGGCGAAGGGCGACGTGACGAAGCTCGCGCGCACCGCCGACGGCTGGCGCATCGAGGCGCCCGTGAAGGCCGACGCCGAGCGTCCCACCGCGGACGCGCTGGTGGACGCCGTCGCGCGGCTCCGGCGCAAGGCCGCGGTGGCCGACGCGCCCGACGCCGCCGCGCTCGCGCGCTACGGGCTCGCGACGCCTCGCGCGAAGGTGACGCTCTCGGTCGACGGCGGAAAAGACGAGACGCTGGCCCTCGGCGACGACAATGCCTTCGACGGCACCGTGTTCGTGCGCACGACGTCGGGCGCGGTCGAGCTGGTCCCCGGCGACGTGAAGTACCGGGTCGAGCGCGGCACCTTCGACCTCCGCGAGAAGCGGCTCCTCCCCTTCGACGAGAAGGACCTCGCGCGCGTGGAGGTCACCGGGCCCGCCGGGTCGTACGCGCTCGTGAAGGAGGGCGACGCCTGGCGCCTCGCCGCGCCGGTCGCCGACAAGGCCGATCCAGCGACGGTCGAGCGGGTGCTCGGGGCGATCCGTGGCCTGCGCGCGACCGCCTTCGCGCCCGCTGCAGACGTCCGCGCGAGCGGCCTCGAGCGGCCGACGTGGAAGGTGCGGCTCGTGGACGCGAAGGGGGCCGCGCGCGCGCTCGCCCTCGCGAAGCCACCGACGGCGAAGGGCGCGATGCCGGACGAGGGTCTGTACGCCCGCCTGGAGGGTTCCGCCGAGGTGGCGAAGGTCTCGGGGGGCGCCGTCGCCGACCTCGAACCTGGGCTCGCCGCGCTGCGCGCGAAGCCGCCCCCGCCGCCCGCGGCCGAAGCGAAGGCCGCGACGTCAGGGACGAAATAGGCAAACGCTGTTGACCGGGCGCGCCGCGCCGCCTAAAATTCGTCCGCTCTATGGCCCGTGTCACCGTCGAAGACTGCCTCCCGCAGGTGGACAACCGCTTCGCCCTCGTCCTCCTCGCGACGAAGCGCACCCGCCAGCTCATGGCGGGCGCCCGCCCGCTCATCCCGAGCACCAGGAACAAGCCGTCGGTGCTCTCGCTGCGCGAGGTGGCGACGGGCAAGGTCCGCTTCGATCGTTCGGTGCGCGACGCCCTCTCCGGCAGGTTCGACAAGGAGAAGGTGAACATCGGCGCCGGCCAGACGCGCACGTTGAAGTAGCGCGCAGCCGCCGCGCCGTGCGGCCTCGAGCCGCACCGGCCGGATCGCCGCATACCATGTAGGTGCGACTGGCGCCGACGCCCACCGTCGGGCTGAATCGCCGCTCATGCCACGTCTCCGGGGGGAAGACGCGGCGCAATGCGACGCGCTTGCGTCCCTCATCGACATTGAGTCCGTCGCGCGCGGCGCCGCGCTGGCGCGCGTGCTCCCGCGCCTCGCCGCCCTGACCGGCGCCGCGCGCGGCGTCGCGCTCGAGCTCGACGCGCTGCCGGAGGGGATCACCGCGCGGGCCCTCCACGTCGTGCGCCTCGACCACGCCGCGTGCGAGCGGGCCGTCGAGGGGGTCCTCGCGGCGAGCGTCTGCGGCGCGGCACCGCTGCTGCCGCTGTACCCCGCCGCGCTCGAGCGCAACCATCCGGTCGCGCTCCACCTCGACGTCGCACTGCTCCCCGCGGGCGCCGCGGCGGTCGCGGCGGCGATCGGCGTCACCGGCGCGCACGCGCTGAGGTTGAGCGTGTGCGAGGCCGCGACGCCGCTCGCGTGGCTGGCGCTGTTCCGCGACGACCCCTTCGACGCGCGTGAGCGACAGATCCTCGGCTCGATCGCGGCTCCCCTGCGCGCGCGCGTGGCGCTGGAACGCGACCTGGCCGACGCGCCGCTCGCGGCCGCGGCGCTGCACGCCGCCCTCGAGGCCATCGGGACGCCGGCGTTCGTGCTCGACGACACCGGGCGGGTGGAGCGCCTCAATACGGCCGGGCGGGCCCTCCTCGCCCGGGAGCCCGGCGCGCGCGGCGAGCTTCGCGCGTGCGCGCTGTGCTGCGGCACCGGTCGGTTCGCGACGACGCGCCTCTGCGTCCCCGGCCACGGCGGCCACCTGCTCGCCGTGGCGCCGGCCCCGGACCGCGGCCTCGCCGCGCGCCTGACGGCCGCGTCGGAGCGCTGGCACCTCACGCCGCGACAGGTCGAGGTGCTCGCCCGCGTGTCCGAGGGGTGCTCGAACAAGGCGATCGCGGCCGAGCTCGCCTGCGCCGACGGGACCGTGGAGATCCACGTCTCGGCGATCCTCGCCAAGGCCGGGTGCGGGAGCCGCGCGGAGCTCGTGGCCCGCTTCTGGTCACAAACCCCAGGTCCCTCGGGATCTCCCGTAACACCTCCGCGCTAGACGCCGCGCCGCACCACCGCGTGCCCTCGCGCCGAAGCGCCGGAGCGGCGCGCGGTTGCGCCGGCGACGGGCGCGCCACGCCTCTCGAAGGGGCTCGCGGGGTTTCCTCTATTGGTCGTGGATTTCCCCGGGTGTTCACTCTGTGGCAACACCGCGGCGGCGAGGGCTGCTGCGGTGCCAACCAAGGGGGAAGCCATGAAGCTCCGTCTCGCCGCGTGCAGCGCCGCGCTCGCGCTGCTCGCCGCATGCAGCAACTCCACCACTCCGAAGCAGCAGCCGCCGCCGCAGCCGCAGGTGGTGTCGCTCGCCATCTCCGTGGAACGCCCGCAGGTCGCGCGGGGGACCTTCGTGGCGCTCAACGCCAAGGCGCTCTACGACGACCAGTCCCTCAAGGACGTCACCGAGCTCGCGACCTGGAGCAGCGCGGATCCGGCCGTCATCGCGATCCAGGATTGCCGCGCTCGCGGCCTCGCACTGGGTTCGACGCACGTCGCCGTCGCGTTCGGCGGGAAGACGGCCTCGGCGGCGCTCACCGTCACGGCCGCCGTGCTGGACAAGCTCGCGATCGACCCGGTCCCCGCGATCGCGAAGGGCCTCACCCGATCGCTCAAGGTGACGGGGACGTTCTCGGACGCCACGACGCAGGACCTCACGGCGGACGCGGCGTGGTCGTCCTCCGCGCCGGACGTCGCGGCCGTGGCGAGCGGTGAGCTGCAGGCGCGCGGCGCCGGCACGGCGACGATCCGCGCCCTCTCCGGCACGAAGAGCGCCGAGGTCGCGGTGACGGTCACTCCCGCCGCCCCGACGCGCCTCGCCATCGACCAGGCGCGGCTCGCGCTCGTCGAGAAGCTGAGCGGCGCGCTCACGGCGTCGGCGCACTTCACCGACGGCACCGATCAGGACGTCAGCGGGGACGTCGTGTGGTCGAGCTCGGACGAGGCGATCCTCACGGTTGCGAACGGGACCGTGCACGCCGTCGCCCCGGGGCGGGCCGACGTCATCGCCACGATGGGCGCCCTCGTCGCGAAGCTGAGCGTCACAGTCGACGCTGCCAGGCTCGCCGAGCTGCGGCTCGGGGCGACGCCGGCGCAGCTGCCGAAGGGACGGACCGCGGACCTCCAGGCGACGGGCGTCTTCGACAACGACAGCACCACCAACCTCACCGCAGAGGTGCTGTGGCACTCCTCCGACGACGCGGTCGCCACCGTCTCCAACGCCGCCGGGACCGCCGGGCGCGTCACCGCGATCGGCGCCGGCGAGGTGACCGTCAGCGCGACGCACCCGTCCGGCAAGATCGCCACGGCGCGGCTCGCCGTCACCCCGGCGGTCGTCGCGGCGCTCGAGGTCGCTCCGGCGGGCGCGACGGTGCCGGCGGGCCTCAAGAAGGCCTTCACCGCGATGGCCACCTACAGCGACGGGACGAAGGGCGACGTGACCTCCTCCGTCACGTGGCAGACCTCGGACGCGTCGAAGGCGTCCATCTCGAACGCGAGCGCCACGTTCGGCGTCCTCTCCGCGCTCGAGGCCGGCGCGGTCGACGTCGTCGCCATCGACGCGGCGACGGGCGTGCGCGGGAGCGCGCCGTTCACGGTGAGCGCGGCGGAGCTCCTCAAGATCACCATCGATGAGGCGATCCCCACGGATCTGCCGCTCGGCCTCACGCGCCAGTTCCGGGCGACGGGGCTCTACACCGACGACACGGTCCAGGACATCACGAACACCGTGGTGTGGGCGTCCTCGAACGACACCGCGGCGAGCATCGTGCACATCGGCGGCGACGCCGGCCTCGCCTCGGGGATCGCGGCAGGCACGACCACGATCAAGGCCGAGTCCGCTGACAGCCACCTCGCCGCCTCCGTTCAGCTGACGGTCATCGGCGCGGTCGTCGTCAAGCTCGACGTCTCGTGCGACGCGCTCGCCTTCGCGAAGGGGTACGGCGCGCGCTGCACGGCGATCGGGACCTTCAGCGATCACACCCAGCGCGACGTGACCGGGAACGTGATCTGGACCTCGGAGAAGCCCGAGGTCGCGCGGGTCTCGCTCGCGCCGGACGCCGGGCTCGTCTCGACCGACAAGGACTGCCAGGTCGGCAAGACCCGGATCGAGGCCGTCGCGGCGACGCCGCTCGCCGCCGAGCGCATCGGCGCGTCCGTCGAGCTCGAGGTGACGGACGCGGTGCTCACCGCCATCGCGGTCGCTCCGGCGAACCCGGCCTGGAGCGCCATGCCGCGCTGGTACCCCGTGCCGTTCAAGGCGACCGGCACCTTCTCCGACCTGACCGCGCAGGACCTCACGGGCGCCGTCACCTGGACGGTGAGCGACCCGGCCGTCGCGCAGGTGTCCAACGTCGACGCCATCGTCCGCGGCCAGAAGCCCGGGGTCGTGGACGTCGTCGCCACGAAGGGCCCCATCGTCGGCCGGTTCTCGCTGCGCATCACGAACTGGGACCTCGCGCGGCTCGTCGTCAGCCCCGCGGCGACGGCGGTGGCAAAGGGCAACTCGGCGCCGTTCACGGCCACGGGCGAGTACGTCGACCCGGCGGAAGGCGCCGCAGCGGCGAGCCTGGACTTCACGCAGCTCGTCACCTGGATCACGCATGACTGGCCGGGGGCCGCTGGCCCCGTGGCGCAGATCTCGAACGCCGACGGCGCGCGCGGGATGGCGAGCGCGCTCGCGGTCGGCACGACGACGGTGCACGCGGTCGATCCGGTCACCGGCCGCTGTGCCGAGGCCCGCCTCGACGTCACGGCTGCCGTGGTGACGGCGCTCCGCAAGCTCGCGCCGCAGGAGGCGTCCGTCCACAAGGGGCTCACGCAGCAGTTCCGGCTCGAGGCGCTCTTCAGCGACGGCAGCTCCGCCGACGTGACGGAGCTCGCCACCTGGTCCTCGAGCGACCCCAGCGTCGCGACGGTCATCGGGAAGGGCCTCGCCTCGGCCGCGGCGTGGGGCAGCGCCACGATCACGGCGACGGTGGGCGCGTTCTCGAGCTCGGCGACGCTCGTCGTCCCCGCCATGACGAAGCTGGAGATCACGCCGTCCGCGGCGTCGCTCGCCAAGGGGACCCACCTCGAGCAGCAGCTCGTCGTGACCGGCACGTACAGCGACGGCCTGCAGGTCGACCTCACCGCGCTCGCGGCCCTGTCCTCGAGCGACGTGACCGTGGTGCAGCTCGACGCGTCGGGCGCCTTCGGCGCCGGCGTCGGGACGGCGACCCTCACCGCGACGGTGGGCGGGCTCTCCGCCCAGGCGAAGATCGAGGTCCTGCCGGCGAAGCTCCTCGAGGTCCGGATCGTGGCCGACTCGCTCGAGCTCGCGATCGGGCGCAACAGCGCCCTGAAGGCGATCGGGACGTTCACGGACGGCGAGCGTGACATCACGGCGACGACCGTCTGGGACAGCTCGGCGCGCCCGGTGGCCCAGGTCTCGAATGATCTGCGCTACCGCGGGACTGTGACGGCGCTCACGGCCGGGCAGACCACGATCACCGCGGTCGATCCCGGGACGCTGCTGTACGGGTCCGCGACCGTCGTCGTCGTGCCGGTGCTCCGGTAGTCCGTGCGGGCGCGCGCCGGGGCGACGGGCCCCGGCCAAGGGCCGGCGGCGGGATGTGGTCCGCCGCCGGCCTGCCCCTGGAGGACGCGCCGTGGGACGCGAACTGGTCAGGCCGGACCGCCTCGGAGCGGCCAGCCGGAGGTGGGAGCTGACGCCCAAGCAGTCCGAGGTGCTGGGGCTGCTCGTGCACGGTCTCACGAACCGGTCCATCGCGACCACGCTCGGATGCGCCGAGAGCACGGTCGAGCTGCACGTGAGCGCATTGCTGCGCAAGACGCATTGCAGTGGGCGCGCCGCGCTGGTGGCGCGCTACTGGACCGACGTCTGATGACGCTGCTCAGTGAATCAGATGAACCGAGCGCCGCTGCGGGGCCGGCACGAACGTGGCGGTGGGGGCGCCTCCGGGCGCTCCCGCCGCGTTTCCATCCCCGGCGCTCTGTGCCAAGATGACGGCCCCCCGGAATCCAAGATGCCGCGCCCCCTCGCCACCGTCGCGCTCGTCGCCCTCCTCGCCTGCGCGTCCGGGCGTGTGGTGCGGCGGGCCGCACACGGCGCCTTCCCCGGCGCGACGTACGAGGAGGCGTGGGAGCGGGCCGAACGCGCGCTCACCTCGCGCGGTCACC
>JBJMQK010000473.1:0-2693 GCA_045802735.1 Anaeromyxobacteraceae bacterium
CGCGGCCATGGTGCGCCTCGCCGCCAGCACCGGCCCGCGCCGCATCCGCGAGCTGGAGGCGCGCCTGCAGGCGACGGAGACCGAGAAGCGCGCGGCCGCGACGGCGGAGCGCTACGCCGACGCCGAGAAGCTCAAGGCCGAGGTCGAGGCGCTCGAGGCCGAGGTCCGGGCGGCGCGCACCGGCTGGCAGGAGCGGCGCGGGACGGAGGAGCCGGCGGTGACGCCGGCAGACGTGGCGCGGGTCGTGTCGGAGTGGACCGGCATCCCGGCGGAGCGGCTCGCCCAGGAGGAGATGGAGCGGCTCCTGCACATGGAGGAGGCGCTCGCGGAGCGCGTCGTCGGCCAGGAGGACGCGATCCGGGCCGTGTCCGAGGCGGTGCGCCGCGCGCGCACCGGGCTCAAGGACCCGGAGCGCCCCATCGGCACCTTCCTCTTCCTCGGCCCGACGGGCGTCGGGAAGACGGAGACCGCCCGCGCGCTGGCCGAGTACCTGTTCAACGACGCCGAGGCGATGATCCGCCTCGACATGTCGGAGTTCCAGGAGCGCCACACCGTCTCGCGGCTCGTCGGCGCGCCGCCCGGGTACGTCGGTTACGAGGAAGCGGGCAAGCTCACGGAGGCGGTGCGGCGCCGGCCGTACTGCGTGCTCCTGTTCGACGAGATCGAGAAGGCGCACCCGGACGTCTTCAACGTCCTCCTGCAGGTCATGGACGCGGGCCGGCTGACCGACGCGCAGGGGCGCACCGTCAGCTTCAAGAACGCGATCCTCGTCCTCACCTCCAACGTCGGCGCGGACGCGCTCGCCTACCGCTCGACGCTTGGGTTCCAGCCCGGCGCCGATGCGGCGCAGGCGAGCCAGCGCGACACCGCGATGGACGCGCTGCGCGGCGCGTTCCGGCCCGAGTTCCTGAACCGCATCGACGAGGTCGTCGTGTTCCACCCGCTCGCGCGCGATCAGATGGGCGGGATCGTCGAGCGGCTCCTCGAGGCGACCCGGCGCAAGCTGCACGGGCAGGCCATCACGCTCGAGGTGATGCCGGAGGCGATCGACGCGCTCGTCGATCGCGGCTTCGAGCCGCGCTTCGGGGCGCGGCCGCTGCGGCGCGCGATCCAGCGCGAGATCGAGACGCCGATCTCCCGCCTCATGCTGCGCGGCGAGGTGCACGAGGGCGACCGCGTGCGCGTGCGCTTCGCCGACGGGGCGTTCGCGTTCGAGGCGGAGCGGCAGCCGGGCCTCCCGGCGCCGGGCTCGGGGCGGCCGCAGCCGGAGCGGCCCGAGGCCGCCGCCAACACGCCGGCGCGGTGACGCGTCCACGCAGCGCGGGGGAGGGCACATGGCGGACACGACGCTGTTGGGCGTGAGCGACGGCCGGCCGGTCGTCGTCATCGTGGGCGGCGGCTTCGCGGGGCTCCGCGCGGCGCGGGCGCTGCGGCGCGCGCCCGTGCACGTGGTCGTGCTCGACCGGCGCAACCATCACCTCTTCCAGCCGCTCCTCTCCCAGGTCGCGACGGCGGCGCTGAACCCGGCCGACATCGCCGCGCCGATTCGGCACGTGCTGCGGCGGCAGAAGAACACCGAGGTGCTGCTCGCCGACGTGCGCGCGATCGACACCGGCGCGCGGCGCCTCGTCGTGGACGCCGGCAGCGTCGCCTACGACTACCTCATCGTCGCGACCGGCGCGGGGCACTCCTACTTCGGCCATGACGAATGGGAGAAGGACGCGCCGGCGCTCAAGACGATCGAGGACGCTCTCGGCATCCGGGGACGGCTCCTCACCGCGTTCGAGATGGCCGAGCGCGAGGGCGACCCGGCGCGCCGGCGCGAGTGGCTGACGTTCGTCGTGGTGGGCGCAGGGCCGACCGGCGTGGAGCTGGCGGGGGCGCTCGCCGACATCGCGCGCACGACGCTCGTGAAGGACTTCCGCAACTTCTCGCCGGCGAGCGCACGCGTCGTCCTCCTCGAGGGCACGCCGCGCGTGCTGCCACCGTACCCGCCGGACCTCTCCGAGAAGGCGCGCCGGCAGCTCGAGGCGATGGGCGTCGAGGTGCGCACCGGCGCGATGGTGACCGAGATCGACGATCGCGGCGTGGTCGCGAGCGGCGAGCGCATCTCCGCGCGCACGGTGCTGTGGGGCGCCGGCGTCGCCGCCTCGCCACTCGGGCGCGCGCTGGGCGTGCCGCTCGACCGCGCCGGTCGCGTGCGCGTCGAGCCCGACCTCTCGGTCCCCGGACACCCCGAGGTCTTCGTCGCCGGCGACCTCGCGGCGGTGCAGCAGGACGGGAAGCCCGTGCCGGGCGTCGCGCCGGCGGCGATGCAGATGGGCGACTGGGCGGCGAGGAACGTCCTGCGCGACCTCGCGGGCGAGCCGCGCCGCGCGTTCGTGTATCGCGACAAGGGCAGCCTCGCGACGCTCGGCCGCGCCGCCGCGGTGGCCGAGCTCGGGCGGCTCCACTTCGGCGGGCGCACCGCCTGGCTCCTGTGGCTCGTCGTCCACATCACCTACCTCATCGGCTTCCGGAACCGCGCCGCCGTGCTGCTGCAGTGGTTCTGGGCGTACCTCACGCGCGGGAGCCGCGGCGCGCGCCTCATCACCTACGTCTCGACGTCGCCGCCCGGGGTGATCGCCGCGCCGCCCCCGTCGCTCGACGCGGACGCGCCCTCCGGGACCGAGCCGCCGAGCGGGCTGCCGAGC
>JBJMQK010000174.1:0-4068 GCA_045802735.1 Anaeromyxobacteraceae bacterium
GCGGCCTGCTGCGGCGCGGGTGCGTCGCCGCCGACCGGCACCGGGTTCGACGGCTCCGGCTGCGCGGGCTCCGCGGGCGTCGCCGCCTCCCCGCCGCCTTCGATCTTCTGCGCGAGCGCGGCGAACGGGTTGTGCGTGAGCGCGGTCGCCTTCGGACGAGGCTGCGGTCCCCTGTCGCCGGGGAGGCGAGGGCCGGTGTAGCCGCGCTTGCGGTCGCCGGGGCCACCCGCGCCGCCCGGTGCACCCGGGCCGCCGCGGAATCCGCCGCCGCCGCCGCCCGGGCCGCGGTCGGGCCGGTCACCGCGCGGCGGCCGGTCGGGCCTAGCCGGGCGCTCGCTGCGCTCGGGGCGCGCTTGCGCCGCCTCGGGCGCGGCGCCGTTCGCGGCCGTCCCAGCCGGTGCGGTGGCCGGCGCAGCGGACGCGCCGCCTTCGGCCGCGGCGCCCTCCGGCTTCGGCGCGTCGGGCCGCCGCTCCGCCCGCGGCGGCCGGTCGCGCTTGCGCTGCTGCTGCCCCGCCGCCCCGCCACCGCCACCGCCACCGCCGCGGTTCGCCGAGGTGTCGCGGGGGACGTAGATGACCGGCGCCATCACCTCGGGCGGCGGGCCCTTCTTCTCCGCCTGGGCCGTGGGGAGGGTGCCGCGCCAGATGTGGTGCTCGTACACGTTGTTCGAGTCGGTCCAGCGGCGCGTGCCGCCCTCGCGGCCCATGAGGTTGAGCCAGGAGTTCACGCGGCTGTCGAGCTCGTCGATCTCGTGGGTGAGGAGCGCCTCGAGCGTCATCGGCGTCTTCGGCGAGCCGTACTCGAGCCGGCCGTGGTGCGCGAGCACGAGGTGCACGATGTGGTGCTCGAGCTCGCGTGGCACGCCCACGCGCCGCGCCTTGTCGTGGATCCACTGGGCCGTCATGACGAGGTGTCCGATGAGCCGGCCCTCGTCGGTGTACTCGACCTGCCGCTCGTAGGAGAGCTCGCGGATCTTGCCCAGGTCGTGGAAGAAGGCGCCGGCGACGAGCAGGTCGCGGTCGACCTGCGGGTACTGGTCGGCGAGCCGGTGCGCGAGCTTGAGGCAGGACACCGTGTGCTCGAGGAGCCCGCCCGGATAGGCGTGGTGCACGCTCTTCGCGGCGGGCGCGCGGCGCAGCCGCGTCGCGACGTCCTCGTCGTCGAGGAAGGCCTGGATGAGCGTCTTCACGTTCTGGTCGGTGACGGCGCCGACGAGCGCGAGGAGGTCCTTCCACGCGGCGTCGTCCGCCTCGGCGTGAGCCGCCTTCTCCTTGTCCGGCTTCTTCGGCTCGGGCGGCGGCACCCAGGTGAACTCGGCGGCCTCGAGCGCCGCGGGGTCGCTCTTCGCGAGGGTCTCGATGCGGAGCTGGGGCTTGCCCTGGAACGTCCCGACCTGGCCCTCCACCTCGACGTAGTCCTTCTCCTCGAACGACCCCGCGAGCTCGTCGACGCGCTCGAAGGCGCGCGCCTCCAGCTCGCCGGTCCTGTCGTGGAACGTGACGGAGAGGTACGTCTTGCCGCTCTTCGCGGTGGGGACCGACTTCCGGGAGACGAGGAAGACGCTCTTCACCCGCTCCCCGTCCTTGACGTCCTTCGCCCAGATCTTGTCCATGGTGCGGCGGAAGCTAGCCTACGGCGCGCGGCGTGGCAACGCGCTTTCCCTTATCCCAAGGCCATGCGCATCGACCGCGCGACGGACGCCCTCCTCGTCGTCGACCTGCAGCACGACTTCCTCCCCGGCGGGGCGCTCGCCGTGCCGGACGGTGACGAGGTCGTGGCGCCCATCGGCCGCCTCGCCCCGGCGTTCGACGTCGTCGTCGCGACGCAGGACTTCCACCCCGAGGCGCACGTCTCGTTCGCCTCCTCGCACCCGGGCGCGCAGCCGTACCAGACCATCGCGCTCGCGGGCGGCCCGCAGGAGCTGTGGCCGGATCACTGCGTCCGGGGCACCCGCGGCGCCGAGCTCCACCCCGGCTTCCCCGACGACGCCGCCACCCTCATCCTGCGGAAGGGCACCCGCCGCGACGTGGACTCGTACAGCGCCTTCCGCGAGAACGCGGGTCCCGACGGGCGTCGCCCGACCACCGGCCTCGCCGCGTGGCTCCAGGCGCGCGGCCTGCGCCGCGTCTTCGTCTGCGGCCTCGCGCGCGACTTCTGCGTGAAGTGGACGGCGCTCGACGCTGCCGACGCGGGGTTCGAGACGGCGGTGCTCGACGACCTGACGCGGGCGGTCTTCCCCGAGCGGCGCGACGCCGTGAACGCCGATCTCGCTGCGAAGCGCGTGCGCCTCGTGCGCGGCGCCGACCTGGGCGGCTGACGTCGCGCGCCGACACCGCGCCACGCCGGCGCACACGCGCGCACAGGCGTCTGCCGGGGGGCCGGATCACGGGATGGACGCGACCCGTGCTTTTGCGCTCGGATGGCGTGAGGAGGACGCTCCACGGCGGCCCTGATGACGGTGCTCACTTGCGATAAACGCACGCGATGGGGGGTCCTGGGGGGAGAGTTCTCCCCCCAGGGTGAGGCGCCGAAGGCGCCGGAACTCATCTCATGGCGGGTCGGAGTCATACCGGATCAACTCGGCCGGTTTCCGCCATGAGTCGCGCGACGACCCGCCCATCCGGCCCATCCGGCCCACCCGGCAGCAGCGCGGCCCGCGACGCGGGCAGCGCGATCGCGGCGCTCTCGCGCGTGACGCGCAGCTTCGTGCTGTACGACGCGGAGAACGCCGTCGTGCGCCAGCTCCTCGCCGATTACGGCGCGAAGATGCGCGCCGCGATCGACGCGCGCGGCGCGCTCGTGCTCGAGGTCCGCGGCTACGAGCTGCTCGTGGGGGGGGAGGTCGTCTACCACGACCGCGATCGCGAGAAATCGCTCGCGTTCCGGCTCTACCGCGATGGTATCCGGCGCCTCACCCTCACGCCCGAGGTCGGCTGGGACGAGCTGGTCCGGCTCGTGGAGATCGTCGCGGTGCGCTGCACGACGCTGCGCTCGACGGAGGAGGACCTCGTCACGCTCCTGCGCAAGGCGGATCTGCGCGGCGTCCAGATCGACGCGGTCGAGGGCTTCGTCCCGGCCGAGGAGAACCCCGAGCCCGTCGCCGCGGCGGTGGACGAGGCGGCGCTGCGCGGCGCCGCGGCGGAGCTGCCGCGCGACTGGGACATGCCGCTCAGGAAGCTGCCCGCGCCCGGGCCGCTCGAGTACCGCCCGATCGACGAGGCGGCGCTCTCCGCGCTCGCGGCGGCGGCGGCCCCCGACGTGGACTCCGTCGCGCTCTCCGTCGCGGAGGAGCTGCTCGACGAGTCGCACCGGGCGAGCTGGCCCGTCCCGAACGCCGACCTCTCCGCGTTCCTCGCCGAGCTGCGCGACGCGCTCCTCGCCGACGGCCGGCTCGACTCGCTGAAGCGGCTCGTCGACGTCGTCCGCAGGGTGGGCGGCGAGGAGCTGCGCGAGGAGACGCTCCGCGGCCTCGGCGACGCGCGCGCGCTCGACCTCGTGCTCGCCGCGACGCCCGCCGGCGAGACGTCGCTCCCGCGCGAGCTGTCGGCGCTTCTCCCGCTCGTCCGCGTCGAGGCGGTGCTCGACCGCCTCGCGAGCGAGGCGTCGGAGGCGCGTCGCACGCTGCTCTGCCAGCTCGTCGCCGCGCGCCTGCCGCGCGCCGCGGACGTGGTGGTGCCGCGCCTCGGACACCTCCCTGCCGGCGTGGCGCGCGCCCTCGCGCGCGCCGTGGTGGAGCGCGTGCCGGATCGCGCGCTCGACGTCGCCCGCGAGCTCCTCGCGCATGCCGACGAGGCGTACCGGCTCGAGGGGCTCGCGGCGCTCGACGCCGCGCCGCGCGTTCCGCTCCAGGCGTTGTGCGAGCTCCTCCACGACCGCTCCGGCGCCGTGCGCGCCCGCGCCGCGGAGGTGCTCGGCCACCGCGGTGACGAGTCCGTCGCGGAGCCGCTGCGCGGCGCCCTGGAGGACGGCGCCTCCGGGCCGCCCCTCGAGGAGGCCGGGGCGCTCGGCCGGGCGCTGGCCGAGGTCGCGCCGCTCGCCGCGGAACGGCTGTTCGAAGGGTGGATCGC
>JBJMQK010000538.1:0-3597 GCA_045802735.1 Anaeromyxobacteraceae bacterium
CTTGCGAAAGGACCGGGTGATTTGACCCAGGGCGACCCGTCATGAGCCGGCTCAAGACCTTCTGGCAGAGTCTCGACCGCAGCCTGCGCGCGCGCATCCTCTTGCCGACGGCGCTCCTCTTCGCCGCGACGCTCGGGGCGATGGTGATGTCGGCGGTCGGGTTCTACGCCGCGGACATGGAGCGGGGGCAGCACGAGAAGGCCGAGCTCTTCGCGGGGATGGTCGCGAACGGGATCGCGAACACGATGATGCAGGGGAAGCCCGAGCAGGTGCCGGAGGTGCTCTCCGTGCTCATGGGCCATCGGCCCGACCAGCTCGAGTCGGTGAGCCTCCTCGGCGCGAGCGGTGAGGTGCACTCGTCGTCGCGCCCCGAGCTCGTCGGCAGCCGCCCCTGGGGCGTGAACGTCGGGCGCTTCGACGCGCCGGAGGTGGTGACGGCGCCGAGCGGCAACCCCTCGGTCTACGCCGTCATCCACCCGATCCAGAACGCCGCCGCGTGCCAGACCTGCCACGGCGACACCAAGAAGTTCAACGGCTGGCTGGACCTGCGCTTCAACCGCAAGACCGTCCTCGCCCAGCAGGCGAAGCTCGCGCAGACGCTCGGGCTCTCCGCCGCGGTGGCGTTCTGCTGCCTCATGCTCATCGCGTGGTGGCTCCTCGGCCGCGAGGCGATCCTGCCGCTCACCCGGCTCGTCACCTCGATGCGCCGCGCCGAGTCGGGCGACCTCGCGGTCCGCGCCGACGAGGGCCGCCCGGACGAGCTCGGCGTCGCCGCGCGCGGCTTCGACGCGATGCTCTCGGCCTTGCGCCGCAGCCAGACCGAGCTCGAGGCCTTCTACCGCGAGCGCATGGTGCGCGCCGACCGCTTCGCCGCCGTGGGCGAGCTCGCCACCGGGCTCGCGCACGAGATCAAGAACCCGCTCGCCGGCCTCTCCGGCGCGCTCGAGCTCCTCGCCGAGGACCTCGCCGAGCAGCCGCGGCAGGCCGAGGTCGTGGGCGAGATGCGCCACCAGGTCTCGCGGCTCACGAACACGATGGAGAGCCTGCTGAGCTTCGCGCGGCCGCCCAAGGCGCGGCTCCGCACGACCGACGTGAACGCGACGCTCGAGAAGGTGCTGTTCCTCGTGCGCCAGCAGCGCCGCGCCGCCACGGTGGACGTCCGCCCGCAGCTCGGCGAGGAGCTGCCGCCGGTGCTCGCCGATCCGAACCAGCTCGAGCAGGTCTTCCTCAACATGTGCCTCAACGCCTGCCAGGCGATGAGCGGGGAGGGGCACCTCACGGTGCGCACCTTCGAGGTGGACGGCCGCGTCACGGTCGAGGTCGAGGACACCGGCCCCGGCATCCCCGTCGACGTGCGGCCCCACATCTTCAAGCCGTTCTTCACCACGAAGCGCGAGGGCAACGGCCTCGGCCTCGCGATCTCGGCGCGCATCGTGGCCGAGCACGGTGGACACATCGGTTACCGCTGCCCGCCCGAGGGCGGGACGATCTTCGCGGTGACCTTGCAACGGGCGCATCCGGCTGCCGCCGAGCGCACCTCGGAGCACGCGGCATGACGACGAGCACGGCCCGCATCCTGGTGGTGGACGACGAGAAGCTCATCCGCTGGTCGGTCGGCGAGCGGCTGCAGCGCGACGGGTACGAGGTGGTCGCCGCCGAGTCCGGCGAGCAGGCGCTCGACCTCGTGGCGGCGAACCCGCCCGACCTCATGGTCCTCGACGTGCGCCTGCCGGGCATCGACGGCCTCACCACGCTCCAGCGCGCGCTCGCCATCCACCCCGACGTCGCCGTGCTCATGATGTCGGCGCACTCCACCGTCGACATCGCGGTCGAGGCGATGAAGCACGGCGCCGTGGACTTCCTGGTGAAGCCGTTCCCGTTCCAGTCGCTCGACGCCGCCGTGCAGCGCGCGCTGCAGGCGGCGCGGACGCGGCGGCAGATCGCGGCGCTCACCTCCGAGCGGCGGACCGGCACCGGGGCGGCCGGCGCGCTCATCGGCCGCTCGGCGGGGATGGAGGCCGTGCGCAGCATGGTGACGCGGCTCGCAGCCAGCGAGACGACGACCGTGCTCATCGAGGGCGAGAGCGGCGCCGGCAAGGAGGTCGTCGCGCGCGCGGTCCACTTCGAGAGCGCCCGCGCCGAGAAGCCCTTCATGCAGGTGAACTGCGCGGCGCTCCCCGAGCAGCTCCTCGAGAGCGAGCTCTTCGGGCACGAGCGCGGCGCCTTCACCGACGCGCACGCCCAGAAGCGCGGCCTCTTCGAGACGGCCGAGGGCGGGTCGGTGATGCTCGACGAGATCGGCGACCTCCCGCCGGGGGGCCAGGCGAAGCTCCTGCGCCTCCTCGAGAACAAGACCTTCCGCCGCGTCGGCGGCGTGCACGAGCTGCACACCGACGTGCGCGTGATCGCGGCGACGAACGTCGACCTCGAGGAGCGCGTGGCGGAGGGCCGCTTCCGCGCCGATCTCTTCTTCCGGCTGAACGTGGTGCGGGTGGTGATGCCGGCGCTGCGCGATCACACCGAGGACCTCTCGCTCCTCGCGGCGCACTTCATCGCCAAGTTCAACCAGGAGATGAAGCGCGACGTGAAGGGCGTGTCGCCGGCGGCGCTCGACGCGCTCGCCGCCTACCACTGGCCGGGCAACGTGCGCGAGCTGCGAAACGTCATCGAGCGCGCGTTCATCCTCCACGCCACGTCGGACGAGATCCGCCCCGAGCACCTCGCCCCCGAGCTGCGCAAGGCGATCCCGCCGAAGCGGCCGGACAAGGCGGTGCCGGCCATGCCGGAGCAGGGCCTGGTGCTCGAGGACGTCGAGAAGAAGCTCATCTCGGAGGCGATGGAGCGGGCGAGCGGCAACCAGTCGAAGGCCGCCCGCCTCCTCGGCATCAGCCGCGACACGCTCCGCTACCGCCTCAAGAAGCACAACATGGCGTGAAGCCCGTGCTCACGCGACGTCGAGGTCCGCGGGCGCTCCGCCGGTGGGCCAGTCGATCTCCACCGCGAGCGCGTGCAGCTCGGCCTTGAGCTTCTCCTTCGCGCGGATCTCGAGCTGGCGCGCGCGCTCGCGGCTGAAGCCGAAGTGCTCGCCGAGCTCCTTCAGCGTGAGCGGCTTGTCGGTCATGACGCGCCTCTCGACGATGTAGCGCTCGCGGTCGTCGAGGCGCGCGAGGGCCTCGTTCACCCGGTCCTGCACGAGCGACCGCTCCTGCGCCGCCGAGAGCTCGTGGTCCTGCGACGGCCCGTGGCCGGCCACGAAGTCCACGTGCGAGTAGCCGCCGTCGTCCCCCATGGGCGCGTCGAGCGAGAGGTCGCGGCCCTCCATCCGCTGCGTCATCTCGGCGACCTCGGTCGCCTTCACCTTCAGCTTCTTCGCGATCTTGGAGGCGTCCTCCGCGTCGCTGCCCGCGCCGTGATCGGAAGAGAGCTTGTCGAGCTCGCGCTTCGTGCGCGCGAGCGAGAAGAAGAGCTTCCGCTGCGCCTGCGTCGTCCCGAGCTTCACGAGCGACCAGGACTTGAGGATGTAGTTCTGGATGTACGCGCGGATCCACCAGACGGCGTAGGAGATGAGGCGGATCCCCTTGTCCGGATCGAACTTCT
>JBJMQK010000600.1:0-6549 GCA_045802735.1 Anaeromyxobacteraceae bacterium
CGGGCGGGATGAACACGTCGAGCGGCCACTCCGCGGCGCGCGCCACGACCGCGGCCGCCATCGCGGCGTTGCCGCAGGAGGCGATGGCGAGCCGCCGCGCGCGCAGGCCCTCGCCGGCGGGGAGCCGCGCCGTCTCCAGCACGCGCAGGTAGAGCATGGCGCCCATGAGGTGGCGCGCCTTGTGCGACCCCGAGACGTTCCGGGTCTCGTCCTTCACCCACAGCTCACCCGCGAGCCCCGCCGCGCGCGCGAGCGCCGGCGCCGGGGCGAGCGGCGTCACGCGGAAGCCGCGCCCGTCGGCGCGCACCAGCGCCTCGTCGAGCGCTCCCACGAGATCGGCCCAGACGCCGTCGGGGAGCCCGGCGGCGCGCGCGACGCGGTAGGGCGAGAGGAGCGCCCGGTAGCGCACGAACGGGTGCGCCTCGCCGCCCGCTGGCCAGGCGGCGGCGACCTCGCGGGGCGCGAGCAGGTGGTCCACGTCGTCCACCCTCCCCGCTCCCGGGCAGCGGAACGGGAGGGCGCGGGCGGCGTCGACCGCCGCGCCGCAGCCCTGGCACTCGAAGAGGACCTCCCCACCGCTCATGCGGCGAGCGCGGCGGCGCCGCTCCTCGCGTTGAACTCGGCGATCATCGCGTCCCACGCCGGCACGAGCTCGAGGAGCCCGTCCCAGAACGACTGGCGCGAGCGCGCGACGAACTCCTCGACCGTGACGCCCTGCTGCTCCACCCAGGTGAAGTAGCCGAGGTTGAAGATGCGCTTGCGGTCCACGTACGACAGCTCGCGCAGGTGATCGACGGCAGTGGCCGCGAGCCCTCGACCCCAGGTCTCGCCCGCCGCGACGGCGTCGAAGCGCCCGCCGAAGTCGCGCGCGGTGACCTTCGCCACCTCGCTGCCGTACATGGCGGCGCCGTCGGTCGCGACCGAGAGCACCACGTCGTCCTCGCCGAGGTCGAGGTACTTCGCCGTCTTCACCGCCGCGACGAGGTTGCAGATCGACGAGAGGCCGAGGTCGGCGAGCCGCGCGACGAAGCTCGGGTCGAGGCCGCGCCGCTCGACGAGGTAGCGGCGCCCGGCGTCGGTGTTGAAGAGGACGAGCAGCGTGTCGGTGAAGCGATCGGAGACGCCCGCCACGAAGTCCGTGTTCATCACGTTGTGGATGTAGGGCAGGTGCTTGTCGCCGATGCCCTGGATGTTGTGCTCGCCGAACCCGTTGTAGAGGAGCGTCGGGCACTCGAGCGCCTCGACCGCGACGATCTTCGCGCCGAGCCGCGACTTCAGGTGGTCGCCCGCGGCGAGCGTGCCGCCCGAGCCGGAGGCCGAGACGTACGCCGCGAGCCGCGAGCCCGGGCGGCTCTCGGCGACCGCGCCGTAGAGCTTCTCGAGCGCCGCGCCGGTCACGGTGCGGTGCACGAGGTAGTTCCCGAACTCGCAGAACTGGTTGAAGATGATGTTCGCCGGGTCGCGGTCGAGCGCCGCGCAGGTGTCGTAGATCTCCTTCACGTTGCTCTCGGACCCCGGCGTCTTCACGACGTCCGAGGGATCGCCCACCCAGCGGTCGAGCCAGTCGAAGCGCTCCTGGCTCATGTTCTCCGGCAGCACCGCGACGCCGCGGCAGCCGAGGATCTTCGAGATGGCGACGCCGCCGCGGCAGTAGTTGCCGGTGGACGGCCAGACCGCGCGGTGCCGCGTCGGGTCGAACTGCCCGGTGACGACGCGCGGCACGAGGCAGCCGTACGCCGCGAGCACCTTGTGCGCGTGGATCATCGGGAAGCGGTTGCCGAGCGCGAGCACGATGCGCGCCTTCACGCCGGTGAGCGCGGCGGGCAGCTCGAGGTGCTCGGGGACGCTCGCGATCCCGCGCCGGGCGCCGTCGTTGAACCAGTGCACGCGGAAGAGGTTCAGGGGGTGCGCGCTGTCGGGATCGACCGACGCGAGCCTCGCGCGGATCGCCGCCGGGATCGTCGACGGATCCTTGAGCTGCCCGAGCGTCGGCAGCACCACGCCCGCCTCGCGGAAGCGCGCCAGCGTGCGCGCGTAGACGTCCTTGTCGACGACCGTTCTCTCGAGTCCCAGACGCGCCATGCCGCTCCCTCTGCGGGGCGGCGCTCGCGCCGCCCTCGGTGGTTGATCTCTAGACGCTGCCCATGCGCCGCCACAGCCGCGCCGCCTCGCGCTCCGCGATCGCCGCGATCTCGTCCACGTCGGCGCCGACGAGGCGCCCATCCCGCACCGCGACGCGGCCGCCGACCACGACGTGCCGCACCCGCCCGCCCTCGCGGACGACGACGTCCCCGAGCGCGCCCGGCGCGAGCGGCTCGGACGCGGTGCCGAAGCGCTCCGCCACGAGCGCGTGGCCCGCCGCCAGACGGCCGCGCGGCGACGGATCGCCGTTCGCGGCCGCGAGCCTCTCGAGCGCGGTCTCCTCGACCGCCATGTCGGCGTCCCAGCCGTCCGTCCCGAGCGCCACCTTGCGCGCGCCCCGCAGCGCCGCGGGGTAGCCGACGCGGTTCCCCTCGTTCGAGCGCGGGTTCTGCACGAGCCAGCAGCCGCGGGCGTCGGCGAGCGCGACCTCGGCGGGCGTGAGGTGGACGCCGTGCGCGAGGATCGACCCGGGGACGAGCGCCTCGAGCGCGATGAGCCGCTCGAGCGGTCCCTCCGCGCCACGGCGCCGCGCGTCGGCGACGTCGGCCGCGTCCTCCGCGACGTGGACGTGGAGGACCGTGCCCAGCTCGCGCGCGAGCGCGCCCGCCGCGCGGACCGTGTCGTCGGAGACGGTGAAGCTCGCGTGGAGCCCGACGAGCCCGCGCACGAGCGGCGTCGCGCCGACGCGGCGGCACTCGGCGAGCCCGCGCCGCGCCTCGTCGGCGCCGAAGTTCCGCTCGGTCGCGCCGTAGCAGAGCAGCGCCCGCACGCCGAGGGCCTCGCACGCCTCCTGGAGGATGGCGAGCGACCCCTCGACCAGGTTCGGCGATTCGTGGTGGTCCACCACCGTCGTCGTGCCGGCGAGGAGAGCGCGCGCGAGGTAGTCGCGGGCCGACGCGCGCAGCGTCGCGGCGTCGAGCGCACGGTCGAGCCGCCACCAGACGCGCTCGAGGATCTGGAGGAAGTTCTCGGGCGGAGGCACCGCCGGCGGCATCCCGTGGCGCGCCAGCCCGCTGTAGAGGTGCGTGTGCGCGCAGACGGCGCCCGGCGCGATGTCGCCGGCCTCGCAAGCGAGCGCCGGGGCGCCCGGGGGGGCCGCGGCGGCGACGAACCCGGCGTCGATCGCGACGGTGCGACCGGCGCGGTCGGGTCCGATGACGAGTGATGAGGTCAAGGGACCGGAGTATCGGCGGGAAGCGCTGTGTACTCAAGCGAGGCCACGTGCCCCCGTCCCGTGGGACGCACGCCCGGCCGCTTGACGTCCGTGACGCGTCGCGTGCTTACAATCTCGACCCATGGCAGAGACCCTGGTTCGAGGCGGTACGGTGGTGACGGAGGCTGGCCGCCGGCGCGCGGACGTGCTGTGCCGCGACGGCATCGTGGCGGGGGTGGGAGAGGCGCTCCAGGCGAGCCCGGGGGCCGAGGTCGTGGACGCCGGCGGGTGCCTCGTCATGCCCGGCGGCGTGGACCCCCACACCCACATGCAGCTCCCGACGATGGGCACCGTCGTCGCCGACGACTTCCTCTCCGGCACCGCCGCGGCGGCCGCCGGCGGCACGACCACCATCCTCGACTTCGTCGGGCCGGACCGCGGCCAGTCGCCGCTCGAGGCGCTGGCGCGGTGGCAGGCGTGGGCGGCGCGCTCCACCGTCGACTACGGGTTCCACATGACGGTGTCGTGGTGGGGCGAGCGCTTCTCCGCGGAGATGGCGACGCTCGTCCGCGACCACGGCGTCGCGAGCTACAAGTTCTTCCTCGCCTACAAGGGCGGGCTCATGCTCTCCGACGAGGAGATCGTGAAGGGGTTCCTGCGCTGCAAGGAGCTGGGCGCGCTCGCGCAGGTGCACGCCGAGAACGGCGAGCTCATCGCCTATCTCCAGGCGGAGCTGCTCGCGAAGGGCGTCACCGGCCCGCGCGCCCACCCGCTCTCCCGCCCCTCGCAGCTCGAGGGCGAGGCGACGCTGCGGGCCGTGACGATGGCGGAGGTCGTGGGCGTGCCGCTCTACGTCGTGCACGTCTCCGCGGCGGAGGCGGCGGAGGCCATCGGCCGCGGCCGTGCGCGCGGCGCGAGGGTCGTCGGCGAGACCTTGCCCGGCTTCCTCGCGATCGACGACTCGGTGTACGAGAGCCCCGACTTCGACTTCGCCGCGGGCCACGTGATGAGCCCGCCCTACCGGCCGAAGGGGCACCAGGAGGCGCTGTGGCAGGCGCTCGCGTCGGGCGCGCTCAGCACCACCGGGACGGATCACTGCTGCTTCACGACGGCGCAGAAGCGCGCCGGCCAGGACCGCTTCACGAAGATCCCGAACGGCTGCGGCGGCGTCGAGGACCGGCTCCACGTGCTGTGGCACCTCGGCGTGAACGGCGGGAAGCTCACGCCGGAGCGGTTCGTCGCGCTGACGTCCGCGAACGCCGCGCGCGCGTTCAACCTCTGGCCGCGGAAGGGCTCGCTCGAGGTGGGCGCCGACGCGGACCTCATCGTGCTCGACCCCTCGAAGACGAAGACGCTCTCCGCGAAGACGCAGCACCAGCGCACCGACTTCTCCGTCTGGGAAGGGCGCGAGGTGAAGGGCGCGGTCGTGCACACGCTGGCGCGCGGGCGGCACGTGTGGAAGGACGGCGACCTCCGCGCGGAGGCGGGGGCGGGGCGGTACCTGCCGCGGAAGCCGTTCGGGCCGGTGTACGAGGGGCTCGTCTAGGAGAGGCGCCGTGGACCGCGATCAGGACGGGTCGCGCTCGAGGGGGCTCATGAGCACCCGCCCCGGGAACGGGCGCGGCACGGTGAACTCGCCGTCGTCCAGCACGCGGTGGCCGTGCACCCAGACGACGTCGATCCCGTCCGGCGGGACGAGGGGGTCGAGGTAGTCGTTGCGCTCGCGCACGCGTCTCCAGTCGAAGAGCACGAGCGACGCGTCCGCGCCCACCCGCAGCGTCGGGTCCTCGAGCCGCAGGAAGCGGCACGGCAGGGTCGCGAGGCGCCAGACGATGCGCTCGAGCGGGATCCCCATGTGGCGCGCCATGCGCAGCGCCTTCGGGAACGCGCCGAGGGAGCGCGGGTGCGGCTTCTGGCCGGGCCCGGGCATGAGGCCGTCCGTGCAGATGGCCATCGTCTCGCGTCGGAAGAGCCGCTCCACGGTGGCGTCGTCGCCGTAGTGCGAGATGATCGCCACCTCGCCGGCGTTCGCCACGTAGAAGTCGAAGACCGCGTCGAACGCCGCGTCGGAGCGGAGGTCCGGCGCGCCCGCCGCGCGCGCCACGTCGGCGAGGCGCTTCCCGAGGAAGGCGTCGCCCACGCCGGGCTTCACGCCCGCGAGCTGGATCCCCTCGAGCCCGCCGCAGAAGTCGACGAAGTTGTCCCAGCTGCCCGCGTCGTCGCGCATCCGGTCGGCGATCCGCCGTCGCGCCGCGGGGTCCGAGAGGCGCGCCAGGAACTCGCCCCGCGCGCCGGCCCGCACCTCGGGCGGGAAGATGGCGTCACCCGTGGTCGACCCGGCGCCGTAGGGGTACATGTTCTCCATCGCCGGGACGAGCGAGGCGGCGTCGGCGAGGAGGTCCTCGAGCGCGCCGATCCGGTCGTAGTTCCGCGGCCCGGCGATCTTCGAGTGCTCGTTGCAGTACCCGCCGCCGCCCTCCACGGCCGCGGTGACGACCTCCTTCAGGCTCTGGACGATGTTGTCGCTCTCGGAGCGCAGGTGCGGGAAGAGCGCGCCCGGCTTCACGTCGTTGAAGGCGCGCACGAGCGCGGTGATCTCGCGCTGGTCGCAGTAGACGGCGGGGTTGTAGACGAGCCCGGTCGAGAGGCCGAGCGCGGCCGGCGCCTCGCGCCGCACGACCTCGGCCATCGTCGCGATCTCGTCGTCGGTCGCGACGCGCGCGAGGTTGTCCATCACCACGCGGCGCACGGCGCAGTGGCCGAGGTAGACGCCCATGTCGGTGACGGAGCGGCCCTCGTGCCAGGCGAGGAACTCCGCGAGCGACGACCAGGTCCACGGTCCGTCGATGGCGCCGTCGAGCGGCTGGAGCTGCGCCGCGTACGCCGCGCGGTCCTCGGGCGCGACCGGCGCGGGCGAGAGGCCGTCGACGCCGCAGATGCGCTTCGTCACGCCGCCGCGCAGCGCCAGCTCGCAGGCGCGCGGCAGCCCGCACTCGCCCGGCGCGGTGCCGCCGAGCGCGCCGTGGTTGTGCGTGTCCACGAACCCCGGCGCGAGCGCGCGCCCGCGCGCGTCGACGACGAGGTCGGCGGAGGCGTCGTCGGAGCGCGCCACCAACCCGAGCGCGACGATGCGGTCGTCCTCGACGAGCACGTCGCCGGCGAACGGCGGCGTGGCGCCGTCGCCGGTGACGATGAGCGCGTCCCTGATCACCTGCCGCAAGATCAGCTCGCCAGCTCCAGCACGAGCCGGAGCA
>JBJMQK010000669.1:0-3027 GCA_045802735.1 Anaeromyxobacteraceae bacterium
AAGTTCACCCGTCTCCCTCGGTCGTGAGCCCGGGGATTCTATCCCTGCTTGGGCTGTGCCTTGACGGCTGCTTGGAGCTGCTTGATCTGCTCGCGCACGCCTGCTGCGTTCGGCGAATCCGGCGCGACCTGCAGGAATCGCTTGTACGCCGAGATCGCCTCCTTGAGCTCGTTTGCGGACTGCGCGGCGAACGCGAGCTGGAGGAAGACCGACGGCTGCTCGGCCTGCTCCCGCTTCGGGATCACCGCGATCAGATCCTTGTAGACGCGGGTGGCGTTGCGGTAGGCGTCCTGGTACGCCAGGTACGAGGCGCTCAGCTTCTGGTTCAGGTCGGTCGCTTCGATCTTCGTGATCGCGCCGTCGCCGAACTGCTGGCCGAACGGGCTCGAGGTGTCGGGGGTGAAGACGCCGCCGCCGGTGATCTCCGTCAGCTGGCCCTGCGCGCGGACCGCCTCGTCCTGCGCATTGCGGCCCTGGGTGAGGTAGAGGCCGGCGAGCTGGCTGAGCGCGGCACGGTCCTTCGGGCGGAACGCCAGGTACCGCGTTCGCGGTTCGACCGCCTCGTCGGTCTTGCCGTTTCGCTGCAGCGCCGTAGCGAGCTCCATGTAGCCAGCGGGGTCGTTCGGGTGGTCCTTGATCTTGTCGCGGGCGGCGCTCTCGGTCGGGCCGGAGGTCGACTGGCCGAGTCCCTGGAGGACGTCGCCGAGGCCGGTGCCCGGGATCGAGCCGCCGACGTTGAAGATCACGTAGCCGAGGCCGAAGATGATCGCGAGGAAGACGAACATCCACTTCGTCTGCCGCCGCAACCGCGGAAAGAACATCGTGTCCTCGTAGGACGGCTGCGGCCGCCGCGCGGCAGGCGCCGACGCCCTCGGCGTGGGCCGTCGCTGCTGGCGGTTGCGTCGCTGTGCGGATCTCGCCATGTCGGCCCTAGGGTAGCGGCCGCCAGTCGTGCTCTTCGCCGATCCGGCGGAGGCGGTCGCGAGTTTCCTCTTCGCAGAGCGCCCCCGCGAGCCCGGCCTCGTACGCTGCTTCCGGCGACGCGCCGAGCGCGGCCGCCGCCTCGTAGTCCCTCGTCAAGTCGGTGTCGAACATCGCGGGGTCGTCGGTCGAGATCGAGCAGCGGACGCCTGCGTCGACGAGCTGCCGGAGCGGATGCTCCCCGAGCGAGGCGACGGCGCCGGTCCGGACGTTCGAGATCGGGCACACGTCGAGCACGATTTCGCGGTCCCGCAGCTCGTGCACGAGCGCCGGGTCCTCGACCGAGCGGATCCCGTGTCGGATGCGGTCGGCGCCGAGTGCCTCGAGCGCGCCGCGCACCGACTCGGGGCCGGCGAACTCTCCGGCGTGCGGCACCGAGGCGAAGCCCTCGCCGCGTACGACGTCGAACACCGAGGCATACGCCTGCGGCGGGTACTCCGCCTCCAGGCCGCCCAGGCCGATGCCGACGATGCCGCGGTCGCGGTACTTGGACGAGTAGCGGATCACGGCCTCCGACTCCTCGGGCGTCGCCCCGCGGAAGATGTCCGGCGTCAGCCGGACCTCGACGCCGTGCTCCTCCCGTGCAGCGGCTGCGCCGTCGCAGTAGCCGCTGAACATCTCGTCGCAGTCGATCCCGCGCCGCGCCCGTTCGGCCGGCGAGAAGATCCCCTCCACGTAGACGGCCCCATGTGACGCCGCCTCCGCGACGTAGTCCACGACGACCTGGCGGAAGTCCTCGTAGTTGCGCAACGCGTTCGTCGTCAGGACCCAGACCTCGATGAAGTGTGCGAAGTCGCGAAAGTCGTAGAGCTCCGCCACGCCCTCCTCGGTCTCCGCCGGGAGCGCGTAGTCGTTGCGCCGGGCGAGCTCGAGCAGGGTCCTCGGCCGCACGGTCCCCTCGAGGTGGACGTGTAGTTCGATCTTCGGAAACGGCGAGGCGTTACTCAGTGACGAGTGCTCCGCTGGCGGCCCAGCGCCGCTCGAGGATCACGGAGAGCCAGATCGAGAGCTCGAACAGGATCCAGAGCGGCGCAACCTCGAACACGAGTGAGACGGGATCGACCGTCGGGAGCAGGATCGCGGCACCGAGGAGGATGACGTAGGCCATCCGGCGGTTTCGCCGAAGCTGGGCCGTCGTCAGGATCCCGATCCGGACGAGCGCGATCACGAAGATCGGCAGCTGGAAGACGAGCCCGGTCGCGAAGATCAGCAGCGAGGTGAAGGAGAGGTAGTAGCTCGCGCGGATCTGTATGTCGTAGAGGTTCGAGTCGTAGTTGGCGAGAAACTGGAGGGCGGGCGGCAGGATCACGAAGTAGGCGAACGCCATGCCCAGGGCGAAGAGGCCGCTGGCGAGCGCGACGAACCAGCGGATGATCCGCTGGCGGCCGGCCTCCATCGCCGGCGCCAGGAAGCTCCAGGCCTGCCAGATGAGCACCGGGAAGGCGAGCGCGAGGGCCGCGTAGAAGCTCACCTTCAGGCTCGTCGTGAACGGCTCGGTGACGCCGAGCGTGACGACTTGCCGGTCCTTCGGCAGCGGCTTCAGCAGCCACTCGACGAGCCGCTCGTGGAACAGGTAGGTCAGCGGCAGGAAGACCCCCACGGCGCCGATGCAGACGATCAGCCTCGAGCGAAGCTCGTCGAGGTGCTCCACGAGCGTGGCCTCCTCGCCGTAGCCGAGTCGGCGCGGAAGACGCCTCATGGCCGGGAGCTAGGAGACGGAGTCGCGCTCGCGCGGCGGCGAGGCGACGTTCTCCTCGTCCTCCGGCGCGCGCGGGAGCGACGCGGGGCGGTCGTCCTCGTCCTTGCCGCTCACCGCATCCTTGAACTCGCGCATCCCCTTCCCCATCGAACGTCCGATCTCGGGCACACGTGAGGCGCCGAAGAGGAGCAGGACGACGACGAGGAAGATGAGGACTTCGGGAAGCCCGATTCCGAAGGGCACAAATGCAGATTAGCACCGCCTTCAGTGCGCTCCGGTGGGCCGCAACCACGTTGCTACGATGACCCCGGAGGGCGGGCGGATGTCCCGCCCGTTCTATGCAACGG
>JBJMQK010000194.1:0-5744 GCA_045802735.1 Anaeromyxobacteraceae bacterium
CGCGGCGCGGGAGCGCGCGAGCACGCCGTCGAGGTCGTTCGCGTAGTCCTCGAAGTCGAGGTGGGCGTGGCTGTCGACGAGGCGGGGCACGGGTCGGGGTCGCGGTGGAGGTCGGGGTCGGGGTCGGGGTCGAGGTCGGGGGCGAGGTCGGGGTCGGGGTCGGGGTCGAGGTCGAGGTCGGGGTCGGGGGCGGGGTCGGGGTCGAGGTCGAGGTCGGGGTCGGGGACGCGGTGGAGGTCGGGGTCGGGGTCGGGGTCGGGGTCGCCTACTTCACCCGCGTCCCGGGCGCGATCACGTCACCGACGGTGACGACCTGGAGGTTCGGCGGCTCGCCCGCCGCGAGGAGCATGCCCTGGGAGGTGATGCCGCGCAGGGGTCGCGGCGCGAGGTTCGCGACGACGACGATGCGCTTCCCCACGAGGGCCTGCGGGTCGGGGTAGGCCTGGGCGATGCCGGCCACGATGGTGCGGGGTGCCGGCTCGCCCACGTCCACGGTGAGCTGGAGGAGCTTGTCGGCCTTGGGCACCGCGACGGCGGCCGTCACGGCCGCGACGCGCAGCTCGACCCTGGCGAAGTCGTCGTACTGGATGACGCCGAACGCTCCGCCCTTCGACTCCGCTGCGCTACGCTCAGGGCGAACGGAGGGGTTCGACTCCCCTGCGCTCGTCGCCGGGGCAGGGCTCGACGCTCCCGCACCGCCGCCCGCCGCCTTCACCGTCGCCTTCGTCGCGGTCTCGGCCGGGCTCGCCGCTTTCGAGACCGGCTGGGGCGCGGCGGGCGCGTCGCCCGCCGTCGCGATGAGCTTCGCCACCGCCTTCGCGTCGAGGCGCGCGATCTGCGGCGGCTTCTCGGTCGCCGTCACCGGCGGGCCGCCGAACGCGTCGAGGTCCGCCGGCCAGGTGCGGGGGTCGGGCTGGCCGAAGGCGGCGGCGAGCCGCGGCGCGAACTCGGGCAGGATCGGCGCGAGCAGCACGGAGAGCGCCCGGACCGCCTTCCCGACGGAGAAGAGGAGCGCGCGCGACGCGGGCGAGCCGGGCTCCTCCCACGGCTTCCCCTCCTGCATGCGGCGGTTGCACGCGTTCGCGAGCTCGTTCGCGACGCGCACCACCTCGCGGTATTCGAGCGCGAGGTACGCGGCGCGCGCGCCGCGCAGCGCCGACGCGGCGGCATCGCGGAGCGGCGCCTCCGGCGGCGCCTCGAGCGGCCCGCCGAGGCGAGCCACCAGCGCAGCGGCGCGCGACGCGAGGTTCGCGATGTTGTTCGCGAGGTCGGCGTTGATGCGGTTGCGGAACTCCTCGAGCGACAGGTCCAGGTCGCCGATGCCCGGCCCGAGCATGGCCGCGTAGTAGTAGCGCAGGAGCTGCGGGTCGAGGCCGGCGTCGAGGTACGTCTTCGCGGTGATGAACGTCCCGCGCGACTTCGACATCTTCTCGCCGTTCACCGTGAGGTGCCCGTGCACCGGCATCCGGTCCGGCGTCTTGAGGCCCGTCGCCTGGAGCATCGCCGGCCAGAACACCGCGTGGAAGCGCAGGATGTCCTTTCCGATGAAGTGCTCGAGCCGAGACGGCGCGCCCTCGGCGAGGTAGCGCGCCTCGAACGCGTCGGGCGCGAGCCGTCGCTCCGCCGGCGCCTCGTCGGCGAAGTAGTGCTCCGCCGACGAGAGGTAGCCGATCGGCGCGTCGACCCACACGTAGAGGAACTTGTTCGGGAAGTCGGGGTCGTCGACCGGGAACCCGAAGTACGGCGCGTCGCGGGTGATGGCCCAGTCCTGCAGGTCGTCGAGCCAGCCCTTCACCTGCTCGCGCACCGCCGGCTCGAGGTGGCCCTCGGCCTCGACCCAGCGCCGGATGTCCGGCTCCACCCGGCGCAGGTTCACGTACCCGTGGTCCGATGCGCGGACGACGGGCGGCGTGCCGCACAGCACGCAGCGCGGGTCCACGAGCTCGCGCGGATCGTAGGTCGTGCCGCACTTCTCGCACACGTCGCCGTACTGGCCGGGCGTGCCGCACTTCGGGCAGGTGCCCTTCACGAAGCGATCCGGCAGGAAGCGCCTGTCGACCTCGCAGTAGAGCTGCTCGACGGACTTCTTGTAGATGAGCCCCTTCGCCTTGAGCGCCCGGTACACGCGGTGCGCCCACTTCTCGTTCTCGGCGGAGTCGGTCGTGTAGAAGGTCGAGAACTCGACGAAGAAGCGCTTGAAGTCCGCGTGCTGCTCGGCGCGGTACTTCTCGACGAACGCCTTCGGCGCCATCCCGGCCTTCGCCGCGTTCACCTCGATGGGCGTGCCGTGCGAGTCGGCGGCGCAGACGTAGGTGACGTCGTCGCCGCAGGCGCGGCGGAAGCGCACGTAGACGTCGGTCTGGATGTACTCGACGAGGTGCCCGAGGTGGATCGAGCCGTTCGCGTAGGGCAGCGCGCTCGTCACGAGGATGCGTTCGCTCACCGTGCACTCTCCGTCACGTCTTCCCGGGCCATCAGCGTCCACAGCACGCGCTCGAGCAGCGGCCGCTCGTCGAGGCCGCTCTTCATCGCGACGTCGGCCTCGGCGAGGGCGCAGAGCGCCCGCAAGAGCGCCGCGCGTTCATAGCGCTGCGAGGCCTGGTACTTCATCCAGAACCCGTACGGCTTCTTCCCCTTCGACTCCTCGTCGGGGACGTGCGGGAACACCCGCTCCTCCCACTCGCGCGCGCTCGCGAGCCGGCGGTCGCCCACCACCCTGCGGGCGCGCTCGCGCTCGACGACGAGCCGGCGCACCGACCCCGCGAGCATGCCGAGCAGCATGAGGGGATGGGCGCCGTCGGCGAGGGCGCGGTCCACGACGCCCAGCGCGCGCGCGAGGTCGCGCTCCTCGACCGCGTTGCCGAGCGCGAAGAAGGGGTCCTCCGCGACGCGCGTGACGAGCGCCTCGACGTCGGCGACGCCGATCTTCTTCCGGTCGCCGACGTAGGCGGCGAGCTTCGCCACCTCGCTCGCGAGGGTGCGCGCGTCCTCGCCGACGAGCTCCCCGAGCCGCGCCTCGGCGGCGGCGTCGACGGACTTGCCGGTCCCGGCGAGGAGCGCCTCGAGGATCGGGCGCAGGACGAGCCGCTCGCGGTCCCACGGGCCGTCCTTCTCGATGCCGATCGACACGCGCCGCCCGGCGGCGGCGAGCTTCTTCGCGAGCGGGAGGCGCCCGTCGACCTTGCCCGCCGCGATGACGAGCACGTGCCCGGGGGGGAGGCCACGCTCGAGCGCGGCGTCGAGCGCCGAGGCGTCGTCCTTCGAGACCTTCAGCTCCTTCTCCACGGCCCAGCGCGCCGCCTCGCGCACGAAGCCGAGGTCGGCCCTCTCGACCGACAGCTCCTTCTGCCAGTCCTCGGCGGTGGGCGCGCCGTCGTCCGCGGCCAGCTCCTCGGCGCGCCAGCCCGCCTTCGCCGCGAGCGCGAGCAGGCGGCGCGCGGCGTCGCGCTGGCGCCCCTTCGCCCAGGCCTCGCGTGCGCGCTCGAACGCCTCGCCGCCGTCCTCCTTCGACGTGAGGAACGCCGGCTCGGCGAGGAGCACCACCTTGCACGACCCGGCGCCGCCGAACAGGCCGCGCGTCGCGAGCTCGGCCGCGACCTCCGCCGGCGAGGCCGCGGCGTCGAGCTCGACGACGTTGAGGTCGCGCTCCGCCTCCGGCACGAGCAGGTTCGCGAGCTCGCGCGCGGCGCGGCCGGTCAGGAAGGCGTCGCCGTCGAGGAGGTACACCGGGGCGGGCGTCCCGGCGCGCGCCTCGGCGAGGCAGGCCGCGAGCGTCGCGCCGTCGGACTTCTTCGGACCTCGCCCCTTACCGTACGTCGCCATGGAACCACCGGATGAGCATCCGCTCCACCGCGAGCGCGGGCGAGCCGTTCTGGAGGAGCGCCTCCGCGGCGTCGCGCACGGCGTCCACGCGGCGGAGCACGTCGGCGGGCGCGAGCGCGGCGGCGGCCGCCTCCGTCGCAGGGTGCAGGTCGGCGAGCGCGAGCGGCGCCGCGGCGCCGGCGCCCTGCACCGCCAGCACGTCGCGCAGCCACACCTCGAGCAGCAGGCACAGCTCGCGCGCCGGCTCGCGCGCCCTGGCGTACGCCGCCGCGTACCCGAGCCAGGCCGAGGCGTCGCCCGGATCGAGCGCAGCCGCCGCGGCGACCGCCGCCTCGCGCGCCTCGAGCGCCTTCGCGTCGAGCGCGAGCGCGCGCCCGAGGGAGCCGCCGGCGAGGGCCGCCGCCGCGCGCGCCGCCTCGCCGTCGAGGCCTTGCAGCGCCGCGAGCCGCTCCGCGACGAGGTCATCGGCGAGCGGGGCGAACGCCACCCGCGCGCAGCGCGAGCGGACGGTCGGGAGCAGCGCGTCGGGGGCCGCCGCGACGAGGACGAGCGTCGTGTCGTCGGGCGGCTCCTCCAGCGTCTTCAGGAGCGCGTTCTGCGCCGGGACGTTCATCGCGTCGGCCGGATCCACGATGATGAAGCGGCGCCGCCCCTCGAACCGCTTCATCGCGAGCCGGTGGTCCACCACGTCGCGGATCTGATCCACCACGATGTCCTTCGAGGGGGTGCGGCCGCCCTTCGGCTCCCAGCGCCCCGCCTTCGCCATCGCCCGCTCCTCCGCGAGGAGGAAGACGTCGGGGTGCGTGCCGCGGGCGATCTTGCGGCACGGCGGGCAGGCGCCGCACGGGCGCGCGGCCGCGTCGGCCTCGCAGTTCGCCGCCTGGGCGAGGAGCCGCGCCGCCGTCGCCTTGCCCACGCCCTCGGGGCCGGCGAACAGGTACGCGTGGTGAAGCGCCCCGCGCTCGAGCGACGCGCGCAGCGCGCCGAGCGCCCGATCTTGACCTTTGATCTCCGAGAAGGGCATGGGGGGCGCGGACGATAACATAACGCGTCACGGCGGCTTCGCTCCGGCTAACATCCGCCGATGGCCATCGAGGACATCCTCGCGCGCTACGCCACCGGCGCCGCCGGACTGGTGCTCCTCGTCGCGGTGGCGGTCGCGCGCGCCCTCTCCGACGACCAGCCCTTCCGCAAGGACCTCCGGGGCGCCCAGCGCTACCTCGCGCTGTTCCTCGGCACCGCCTTCCTGCGCGCGCTCGTGCCGCGGCGCTGGTACGACGTCGACAAGGCGCTGTACGTCGCCGGCCTCGTCCTGTTCGCGTTCGGCGTCATCCGCGGCGCCGCGGCGTCCTGGAGCGTCGTCCACCGCCGGCGCACCGGGATCGAGACGCCGAAGATCCTGCGCGACCTCATCGACGGGGTGCTGTTCCTGCTCACGGTCATCGTCATCCTGCAGGCGACGCTCGACGTGAACCTCTCGGCGCTGCTCGCCTCGTCCGCGGTCCTCTCCCTCGTCCTCGGCCTCGCGCTGCAGGAGACGCTCGGGAACCTGTTCGCCGGGCTCTCGCTCCAGGCGGAGCGGCCCTTCGCCGAGGGAGACTGGGTGAAGATCGGCCCGCACCAGGGCAAGGTCCTCGACGTCGGCTGGCGCGCGACGCGGCTCCTCGGCGGCGCCGGCGAGAGCCTCACCATCCCCAACAACGCCGTCGCCAAGGAGGCGGTCTACAACCTCACGCGCCGCGGGGCGGCCCTGCGCAAGGTCACGCTCGCGGCCGCCTACGACGTGCCTCCGAACGCCTTCAAGGCGGCGGCGCTCCAGGTGGTGGGCTCGCACCCGCAGATCCTGAAGGACCCGGCGCCGGTGGTGCGCGCGGCCGACCTCGGGGCCGCGGCGATCGCCTACGACGTGGTGTTCTGGGTGA
>JBJMQK010000085.1:0-4032 GCA_045802735.1 Anaeromyxobacteraceae bacterium
CGCGAGCGCGCTCCGCGGCGCCGGCCGCGTCTTGCCGGCGAAGGAGCTGCCAGGCGCGCTCGCGACCGTGCTCGAGCGCGCGCGCGAGGCGCCGGTGCGCGCCGTCGCCGCCGAGGTGCTCGCGCAGCACGCGCCGGTCGCGGCCTGTGGCGCCGTCCGGGCGCAGGCGGCGCGCGAGGCGGTCGAGGTGCGGCCCGCCTTCGGGAACGCGCTCGGCAGGTGCGGCGCAGCGCCGTAGGGCTCGGCCCCGCCCTTCGACTCCGCTTCGCTACGCTCAGGGCGAGCGGGAGGGATATCCGTTCGCCCTGAGCAGCGCCGCAGGCGCGGAGTCGAAGGGCCGCGGCGGTGTGGCGCCCGCCTTCGCCGCCGCTTACCTCCCGCAGCGATGGCGCCGCTCGTCCTCCTGTTCGCGCTCGACGACCTGCGCGCGCGCTACGTGGCCGACCGGCCCGGCGGCGGCGACCCGCGCCACGACACCGCCCCGTTCCGCGCCTTCCGCGCCGCGCTCCTGGAGGCGCTCGCCGCCGTGGCGCGCGCGCCGGCGACGCTCGGGATGTGGTGGGAGGGCGGCTACAACGGCTACGCGCTCGCCGTCTCGATCGACCCCGCCGCGGCCGTGCCCGGCGCCGAGGCGGCGGCCGCGCGCGCCTGCCCCGTCGACGGCGTCCGCGAGGGCGCCGCGCGCCGCGAGCCCTACCCGCTCGCCGTCGTCGCGCCCGGCCGCGCCGAGGTGGCGCGGGACGCGGACGGCGCGGCCGTGGAGGCGCCCTTCGGCGCCGCGACCGGCCACTTCGGCGCACCCGGCATGAGGAGGATGGCATGAAGGCAGTGTTCTTTTCGGCGAAGGGCGGCCCCGAGGTGATCGAGGTCCGCGACGTCCCCGACCCGCGCCCGGCGCGCGGCGAGGTGCTCGTCCGCGTGAAGGCCGCGGCGCTCAACCGCGCCGACCTCCTGCAGCGGCGCGGCCTCTACCCGCCGCCGCCGGGCACGCGCGAGGACGTCCCCGGCCTGGAGCTCGCCGGCGAGGTCGCCGCCGTCGGCGAGGGCGTCACCGCCTGGAAGCCCGGCGACCGCGTCATGGCCATCGCGTCGGGCGAGGCGCAGGCGGAGCTCGCGCTCGCCCACGAGCGCATGCTGGTGCGGGTGCCGGAGCGGCTCTCCGACGCGGAGGCGGGCGCGACGATGGAGGCCTTCGTCACCGCGCACGACGCGCTCTTCACGCTCGGTCGCCTCCGCCCGGGCTGGCCGGTGCTCATCCACGCCGTCGGCTCGGGCGTCGGCACCGCCGCGCTGCAGCTCGCCCGCGCCGCGGGCGCGACGGTGATCGGCACCTCGCGCACCGAGGACAAGCTCGCGCGCGCGAAGGCGCTCGGGCTCGACCACGGCCTCCTCGTCGGCAAGGACGAGCCGCGCTTCGCCGAGGAGGTGCGCCGGCTCACCGGCGGCGAGGGCGCGCCGGTCGTGCTCGACTTCGTCGGCGCGCCGTACGCCGCCGAGAACGTGGCCGCGCTCGCCACCGGCGGCCGGGTCGTCGTCATCGGCACGATGGGCGGGCCGAAGGCGCAGCTCGACCTCGGGGCGCTCATGCGCAAGCGCGGCGAGATCCTCGGCACCGTGCTCCGGCCGCGCGCGCTCGAGGACAAGGTGCGCGCGACGCGCCTGTTCGCGAAGGACGCGCTCCCGCTGCTCGCCGCCGGAAAGGTGAAGCCCATCGTCGACGCCACCTTCCCGCTCGAGCGCGCGCGCGAGGCGCACCAGCGCATGGAGGTGAACGACTCCTTCGGGAAGCTCGTGCTCGTGACCTGAGGTCGCGGTCGCCGCGCGGCGCCTTTCACCCGACGTGTCGGACTCGCTCGCACCCGCGGCGCGCGCGAGCCGTGGAACCCGTCCCGTGCGCGGGGTACAGTGGCGCCCCCCCGCGAAAGGACACGCGCATGCGCCACGCCGCCCTCGCTGCACTCCTGGTCACGCTCACCGCCGGCTGCGGCGTCTCGAAGGACGAGTTCGCCGCGCAGCAGCGCGACGCGGCGAACTACCGCACGAAGTTCCAGGGCGAGACGGAGAAGTCCTTCGCGCTCGAGGCGAAGCTCGCCGCGGTGAAGGCCGAGCTCGCCGCGAAGGAGGCCGAGCTGCAGCAGGCGCAGGCGCGCGCGCAGGCGCAGGCCGAGCGCCTCGCCGCCGTGGAGGCGTCGGCGGCGCGGCTCGAGCGGGAGAAGGGCGCGCTCCAGGCGAAGAGCGCGCAGTACGAGCAGCTCACCGCGTCGCTGCAGGGCCAGATCGCGAACGGGCAGGTCGAGATCTCCGAGCTGCGCGGCAAGATGACGGTGAAGCTCAAGGACAAGGTGCTCTTCGCGTCGGGCTCGACCTCGCTCGGCAAGGAGGGCCGCGCCGCGCTCGACGCCGTCGCCGAGGCGTTCAAGGACCTCAAGGGCAAGAACGTGGTGGTGGCGGGCTACACCGACGACGTCCCGACCGGCGCGAAGTCCGGGTTCAGCGACAACTGGGACCTCTCCGCCGCGCGCGCCGTGACGGTCGTCCGCTACCTCCAGTCGAAGGGCGTCGCCCCCGCCATCCTCGGCGCGATGGGCTTCTCCGAGTACCGCCCGCTCGCGCCGAACGACTCGGTCCAGGCGCGCAGCCAGAACCGCCGCATCGAGATCGCGCTCACGGCGAGCGACGAGGCGGCCCCGGTCGCCGACGTCGCGACCGCCGCCGCGAAGCTCGCGAAGCCCTGACGAGCGGCGTGCCGCGCGGCGCGCTGGGGCGCCCCGCGCGCGGCGCGCTCCTCGCGCCGAGGAGCGAACCTACGCGTCGAGAAGGGCGCTGAACGCGTCGCCCGCGAGCGCCGCGCCGCACGCCGAGCGCGGCGAGCAGCTCCGGCCCGCCGCGCGGAGGGACGCCGAGAAACCGGCGAGCACCGCCACCGCCACCCCCTGCGCGGCGCCGGCCGCGAACGCGACGGCGACGAGCGCTGGCGCCGCGTGGAGCGCGGGCGCCGCGAGGCAGAGGAGCCAGCAGGCCACGAAGGCGGTGAGCGACCCGTGCGCGAGGAGGAGCGCGCGCCCGCCGAGGTTCCGCCGCCGGTTCAGGACGACGATGCGGCGGCGGAGCACCCCGCGCCCCGGGTGTCCGCGCGGCAGCGCGACGCGCACCGCGTCCGCCTCGCCGAGCCGCGTCCGCAGCCGCGTCGCCTGGCGGTCGAGCGCGAGCGCCGCGAACCCGAACGCGGAGACGAACGCGGGGACGATCGCAGCGCCAAAGCCGAGCAGCTCATTCCCCATGCCCACACCTCTCACGCGCACCGAAGTCGCCGGGAAGAGTCCCGCTCCACGCCCGGTGTGACCGGAGATCGAGGATGCCGACAGAATGCCGCGGCAGGCGCGCCATGTCACTTGGTCATGTGACCCATGACTGGGGGATATGGCTAGACGCACAGTATGATACCTGCGCGCGATCCCTCTGCCGCATCGCCCGATTGGCCCGCACCCCGCGACGCACTGCCGGTGCGCACGGTGTCATCCGAAGTGGTCACTTCGAAGGGCGCACATGTCGGTGCGTCATGTCCCGTGGTCAGGTGACCCAGGACTGGGGGATATGACCTCCCCACAACCGCCCACTCCGCCGTGATTGCGACAACTTGGCCGATCGCTCGCCAGGCACGCCCCGTGCTGAGGGTCCGGCATCACGAACACCCGCGCGCGTTCCTGCCGCCGTCTGGCGCGGCTCAGGATCGCATGTGGTGAACCTCCGCAGGCGATCGTCCCAGCACCTATCCAGAGGAGCATCCATGACGCAAAGGAAGCTTGCAGCTCTCACCGCGGGCGCACTGTCCGTGTGTCTCGCCCTGACCGGCTGCGGTAGCAGCAGCGAACCGCAGAAGGTCACCGGCCGCGTCTCGGCTGACGCCCTCGTCAGCAGCGTCTCCTTGAAGGACTCTTCTGTCCCGACGAACGAGCGCACGAGCGCAGCCGACGCCGACGGTAGCTTCTCCTTCGACGTGAACGGGCTCACCCCGCCCTTCACCCTCACCGC
>JBJMQK010000154.1:0-2964 GCA_045802735.1 Anaeromyxobacteraceae bacterium
GCACCTCGAGCTGGCGCGCATGCGGCGCGAGGCGACGCGCGCGCTGCGCGACAGCGAGGCGCGGTTCCGGGAGATCGCGGACGTGGCCCCCGTCGTGCTGTGGGTGACCGGCCCGGACGGCGCGTGCACGTTCCTGAACAGGCGCTGGCAGGAGCTGACCGGCCAGGACGCGGCGGCCGCCCTGGGCTTCGGCTGGCTCGCGCCGATCCACCCCGAGGACGCCGGCGCCGCCCAGCAGGCGTTCCTCGAAGCGATCGCGCGCCGCGGCGCGTTCCGGTCGGAGTACCGCGTGCGCCGGAGCGGCGGCGAGTGGCGCTGGGTCCTCGACATCGGCGCGCCGCGCCTCGGCGAAGGCGGCGCCTTCCTGGGCTTCGTGGGGTCGGTCGTGGACATCACCGAGCAGAAGCGCGCGGAGGAGACCTTGCGCGAGGCCGACGCGCGCAAGAACGACTTCATCGCCGTGCTCTCGCACGAGCTCCGCAACCCGCTCGCGCCGATCCGGAACAGCATCTGCCTCCTCGCGAACGCGCCGCCCGCGAGCGCCGCCGCCGCGCGGGCGCGCGACGTCCTCGCGCGCCAGGCCGAGCACCTCTCGCGCCTCGTCGACGACCTGCTCGACATCACGCGGATCACCCACGGCAAGATCGCGCTGCAGCTCGCCCGCGTCGACGCGGGCGAGGTCGTCCGGCGCGCCTGCGGCGACGTGCGCGACGTCTTCGAGGCGCGCGCCGTCGAGCTCGTCTACAGCGAGGGCCCGGAGCCCGCGTGGGTGGAGGCCGACGCCGCGCGCCTCGCCCAGATGGTCGGGAACCTGCTCAACAACGCGCTCAAGTTCACCCCGCCGGGCGGCCGGGTCGAGGCGGCCGTGCGCCGCCGCGGCGCGAGGTGCGAGCTCTGCGTCAGCGACACGGGGATGGGGATCGAGGCGTCCGACCTCGAGCGCATCTTCGAGGCGTTCGTGCAGGCGGAGCGCACGCGCGTGCGCGCGCAGGGCGGCATGGGCATCGGCCTCGCGCTCGTGCGCGAGCTGGCGGCCAGGCACGGGGGGACGGTGCGCGTGTCGAGCCGCGGCGCGGGCCAGGGCGCGGAGTTCGTCGTCGACCTGCCGCTCGCGGCGGCCCCGGCGAGCGCGGGCGCGGCGGCGGTACGCGGACCGGCAACCGCCCCGCTGCGCGTCCTCATCGTCGAGGACAACGAGGACGCCGGCGCGACGCTCGCCGAGGTGCTCGCGCTCGACGGGCACGCGGTGGAGGTCGCGCCGACCGGCCGCGCCGGGATCGACGCCGCGCGGGCGCGCCCGCCCGACGCGCTCGTCTGCGACGTCGGGCTGCCGGACATGAGCGGGCACGCGGTCATCCGCGCCCTCCGCGCCGCCGGGAGCACCGTCTACGCGATCGCGCTCACGGGCTACGCGCAGCCCCTCGACCGCGAGCAGGCGCTGGGCGCGGGGTTCGACGCGCACCTGCCGAAGCCGCCGCCGCTGCAGCGGCTCGAGGAGTTGCTCGGGGCGGCGGGGGCGAGGAGAGACGGGAGGTAGCGGTCGCCTCGGCTCCGTTTGCTCACCGCCTCCGCAAGGCGTCGAGGCTCCAGGGGCCGCCGCCGGCGGCTGACAGATAGAGCCACACGAAGCAGAACAGGATCGCCGGGTGGCCCTGGTTGAGCACCGGCCAGAAGCCCTTGGGCGCGTGGCCGATGAAGTAGGCGAACGCCATCTCCCCGGACAGCACGAACGCGACCGGCCTCGTGAAGAGCCCGAGGAGGAGCAGCGCGCCCCCGAACGCCTCCAGCACGGCGGCGACGCCGGGGAGCGACGCGACGGCGGCGGTCGCGCCGCCGGGCATGACGGCTCCCGGAAACGCGAACAGCTTCGCGGTCCCGAACTGGATGAACAGGAACGCCGCGATGATCCGCAGCACGCTCAGCAGATGGGGCGCCCAGGTGGACCAGCGGGCGGTGAGGGTCGGGCTGCTCACGGGGGACCTCCGCGTCGGTGCGGCGAGACGAAGCCGGGCGCCTCGGTCCTAACGGCGCCGCGCGGCCGCGACGAGGCGAAGCACCGGGGCCGGGGCCGCGCGCGCCGTCGCCGGCAGCGCGTCCCAGATCGCCCGCTCCACGTCGGCGCGCGCCTTCGCCGCGCTCGCCGAGTAGCTCGGGTAGCACGCCTCGAGCGCGTCGAGGGCGGCGACGATCGGCGGCGGCAGCGCCGCGGTCGCGGTCGCCTGGCGCGCCGCGTGGCTCGGACCCTTCGGCGTTGGGCTGGGGCGGCTCGGTGTGGGGCCCATCACATCGACCTCGTGCTCGTTCGTTCGTTCGTACGGCGCATGCGCCGTGCGGCAACGGGGCGAGGATGTGCGCCGCGCCGCGCGCGGTCAAGAAATCGGCCGATGGCGCGCGCTATCGTGAGCGCACGTTCGCGGCGGGTGGGACGCGCTCGCGCCCCGGCCATTCATTCACTCAGGGTGCGCTTCTCCTGGCGAGAGTGAATTCACCCGTCCGGGTCCGCCGCGACGGAAGAGGTCCATGTTCGCGCGTCCGAAGATCTGCTCCGCTCCGAGCCGATTATGTGACCTGCAGTGAAGGCGCAGGTTCTCGACCGTGCTCGGCCCGCCGAGCGCCGCCGGCACGATGTGGTCGAGCTCGAGCATCCAGGTGCTCCCGCAGCGCCGCCCGTCCGGGGAACACCAGGCGCATCGGCCGCCGTCCCGCTTCGACACCTCGCGCCGGACGGCGGCCGGGATGGGCTCGCGAGCCGTCCGCGCCTTCGGAGCGCTGTCGCCCTGCGGCTCCCGGGGCGCCGCCGGCTTCCGCATGCGCGACGGCTCGACCGCGCCCTTGCGCTTGCCGTGCTTCTCGATGGCGCAGCGCACCGCCTCGCGCAGCACGGCCGAGAGGTCACCGCCCGGGATCTTGTGGGCGAGGAGGTCCTTGAGGGCGTCGAGATCCTGCTTGAACGCGGCGTCGACG
>JBJMQK010000258.1:0-6734 GCA_045802735.1 Anaeromyxobacteraceae bacterium
GGGCGCGGCTCCGCGAGACGCAGGGCGCGGTGAAGGCGGCGCTCGACCGCGCCGGCCTGCACATGAAGGTCGTCGACTGGCAGCAGGCGTCGGGGATGGTCGGGCAGTTCGTCTCGCTCGCGCGCGTCATCCTCTACACCGCGGTCTTCATCATCTTCGCGGTGGCGCTCGTCATCATCAACAACGCCATGGTGATGGCGACGCTCCAGCGCGTGAAGGAGATCGGCACCGTGCGCGCCATCGGCGCGCAGAAGCGGTTCGTGCTCGGGATGCTGCTCCTCGAGACGAGCGTGGTGGGGCTCGTCTTCGGCGGGGCCGGCGCGTTCCTCGGCGCGGGCGTCGTGTGGCTCATCCGCGCCGCGGGCGGCATCCCCGCGACCAACGACCAGCTCTACTTCTTCTACTCCGGGCCGAGCCTCATCCCGCGCCTCGGCGCCGGCAGCCTCGCCGTGTCGCTCGCCATCGTGCTGGTGGTGAGCGTGCTCTCCGGGGTGTACCCGGCGCTCATCGCCTCGCGCGTGACGCCGCTCGAGGCGATGCAGTCGGACGACTGACCATGACCTTCATCGACCTCCAGATCGCGGCGCGGAGCCTCGCGAAGCACACGAAGCGGAACCTCTTCCTCGGCGGCGCCATCGCCGCGGTGACGGCGCTGCTCGTCGTGATGGGCGGGCTCACCGAGGGGATCCGCGCGGCGATGCTCGAGTCCTCCACGACGCTCATGACCGGCCACGTGAACGTGGGCGGCTTCTTCAAGATCACCTCGGGCTCGTCCGCCCCCCTCGTCACGGATTACGAGAAGGTGCTCGCCGAGACGCGCCGCCTCGTGCCCGAGCTCGACTACGTCACCGTGCGCGGCCGCGGCTGGGCGAAGGGCGTCTCCGAGCGCACCTCGATGGACCTCGTGCTCGCCGGCGTGGACGTCGCGCGCGAGCCGGGGTTCCGCCGCGTGGTGCAGGTGAAGGACGGCTCGCTCGACGACCTCGCGCGGCCCGGCGCCATCCTGCTGTTCGAGGACCAGGCGAAGCGCCTCGACGTGAAGGTGGGCGATCCCATCACGCTCTCCGCGCCGACCTCGCGCGGCGTGAACAACACCGCCGACGTGCGCGTCGCCGCCATCGCGAAGAACATCGGCATCCTGAGCTCCTTCAGCGCGTTCCTGCCCGCGGACACGCTCAGGCAGCTCTACCAGCTCAACGGCACGACCACCGGCGCGCTCCACCTGTACCTGCGCGACGTGCGGAGCGCGAACGCGGTCGCGGCGCGGCTGCGCGGCGGGCTCGCGCAGGCGGGCTGGCGCGTCATGGACCCCGATCCCCGCGCCTACTGGGAGAAGCTCTTCGCGAAGGTGAACGCCGAGGACTGGACCGGTCAGAAGCTCGACGTCACCACCTGGGAGGACGAGATGACCTTCCTCTCCTGGATCCTGTCGGCGATCCGCGGGCTCGTCGGCGTGCTCGTGTTCATCCTGCTCGTCATCGTCGTCATCGGGATCCTGAACACCCTCGCCATCGCCATCCGCGAGCGCACGCGCGAGATCGGCACGCTGCGCGCGATCGGGATGCAGCGGCGGAAGGTGCTCCTGCTGTTCGTCCTCGAGGCGTTCCTGCTCGGCCTCGGTGGCACCCTCGCCGGCGCCGGCGCGGGGCTCGCGCTCGCCGCGCTCGTGAACGCGCTCCACGTCGCGGTGCCGGAGAGCGTGCAGATGTTCCTCATGCAGCAGCACCTCACGCTGGCGGTGGCGCTCCCGGCCGTCGTCGGCCGCGTCCTCTTCGTCACCGCCGTCACGACGGCCGCCTCGTTCGTGCCCGCCCTCCACGCGGCGCGGCTCGCGCCCGTCACCGCCATGCACCACATCGGGTGAACACGCCATGAACCGCGTCCCCGCGGCCCTTCTCCTCGCCGCCGCCACGCTCCTCCCGCGCGCCGCCGCCGCGCTCTCGCAGGCGGAGACCGACGCGCTCGTCCGCACCGTCGACGAGCGCCAGAAGAGCTCCGGCGACTACAAGGCGCTCTGCTACATGGAGGCGAAGGAGAAGGACAAGACGGACGTCGTCTACGAGCTCCTCGTCTACCGGCGCGAGGCGGAGGAGAAGCTGATGCTCCTCTTCACGAAGCCGAAGAGCGAGAGCGGGAAGGGGTACCTCCGCCTCGACAAGAACCTGTGGCTCTACGACCCCGCCACCGGCCGCTGGGAGCGCCGCACCGAGCGCGAGCGCATCGGCGGCACCGACACGCGCCGCGGCGACCTCGACGAGTCGCGGCTCGCCGAGGAGTACGACGCGGCCTTCGAGGCGGACGAGAAGCTCGGGGCGTACACCGCCCACCGCATCCTGCTCAAGGCGAAGGAGGGCGTCGACGTCGCGTTCCCGCAGGTGCGCCTGTGGGTGGACGCGGCGACGAGCAACGTGCTGAAGCGCCAGGAGCTGGCGCTCTCGGGGCGGCTCATGCGGACCGGCTATTACCCCAGGTGGAAGAAGGTCTACAGCGAGTCGAAGAAGGCGGACGTGTGGTTCCCCGAGGAGATGCGCTTCTACGACGAGATCGAGAAGGCGAACTCGACGCTCATGCTCATCCGCCAGATCGACCTCAGGCCGCTCGCCGCGAACATGTTCACGAAGGCGTGGCTCGAGTCGAAGAGCAGGTGATGGCGATCCCGACCCTGCTCGTCACGCTGGCGCTCGGCCTCGCGCCCGCGCTCTCCCTCGCCCAGGACCGCCCCTCCGAGTCCGACCTCTTCGGCGCGCCGCCGGCCGAGGCGAAGCCGGCCGAGGCGCAGCCGGCGGAGCCCGCGCGGCCCGCTCCGGCCGACGACGCCGAGGCGCGGCTCCGCGAGAGCGCCGGCGAGAAGGAGGATCCGCTGAAGCTCGGCGGCGTCCTCTACCTCCGCTCGAACGTCTTCTCGCGCGAGGGCGCGCCGCCCGCCGACTGGGCGTTCACGGCGCCGTCGATCACCGACGTCTACCTCGACGTGCGCCCGAACGACCGCGTGCGCGGCTTCGCGCTCGGGCGCCTCCTCTTCGATCCGACCGCCTCCTCGACGGCGACGAGCGTGCTCCCCGGCGCGGCCGGCGCACAGAACCCACGCACCGTCCTCGATCAGCTCTGGGCCCGCTTCGACATCGAGCGCACGGCCTTCGTCACCGCGGGGCGGCAGCACGTGAAGTGGGGCGTCGGCCGCTTCTGGAACCCCACCGACTACCTCCACGCGGTGCGCCGCGATCCGCTCGCGCTGTTCGACGACCGCACCGGCACGACCATGCTGCGCGTGCACGTGCCGTGGGAGCGGCGCGGCTGGAACTTCTACGCCGTCGCCATCGCCGAGCCCCTCGTCACGCAGGCCGCCTCGCCCCTCGTCCCGGCGCCCACCTCGCCGCCGGCCGCGTCGAACACGCTCGGCGCGATCGGCGGCGGCGGCCGCGCCGAGCTCGTGCTCGGCGGCTGGGAGCTGGGCGTGGACGCCGTCGCGCAGCGCGGGATCCGGCCGCGGTTCGGGATCGACCTCTCCGGCGCGCTCGGCGAGGTCGACCTGCGCGGCGAGCTCGGCCTGCGCACCTCGTCGGACGTCCCGCTCTTCGCGCGCGTCGCGGGCGTCCCCGACGCGGCGCCGCTCCCGCTCCGCTACGCCGTGCGCGAGCCGCCCGGGATCCGCCCGGCGGCCGTCCTCGGCGCGGAGTGGTCGCGCAAGTACTCGGACGAGGACGCGTTCACCGTCGGCGCCGAGTACTTCTACAACGCGAACGGCTACGACGACGCGCGCGTGTACCCGCTGCTCCTCGCCGCGAACGCCTTCACGCCCTTCTACCTCGGCCGCCACTACGCCGCGCTGTACGGCGTCCTGCCGCGGCCCGGGTCGTGGAACCTCCACACGTTCACGCTGTCCGTGCTCGCGAACCTCTCCGACCGGAGCGCCGTCGCGCGGCTCGACTGGACGGTGACGCTGCTGACGTACCTCACGCTCGAGACGTACCTCCAGTCCCACCTCGGCGTGAACGGCGGCGAGCTGCGCCTCGGGATCGACCTCCCGGCGCAGGCCCTCGCCGGCGCGACGATCCCGGCGGTGCTCGTCGGCGCGCCGCTCCTCGACGCGGGGCTCGCGCTGCGGCTCGCGCTCTGATCTACCGGCGGAGTCGCGCCAGGGCCCCGCCGGCAGCGATGCATCCGTATGCGAGCGCCAGCCAGAGGACCACGCCGAGCCCTCCCGAGACGTCGAGTCCGGCCGCGCGGTGGATCCCCTCCGCGGCGAGGGGCAGCGCGCCGGTCGCGAGGACGAGGCTCCCCACGATCCCGGCGCAGCCGATCCCGCCGGCGCCGCTGCGACGGCCGACTGCGGGCGCCGCGAAGGCCTGGTCGAGCGCGAGCAGGCCGCGACGGATCGCGCTGCGCTCGCCGCGCCGCTCGGCCGCGAACTGTCGCCGGAGCGCGGCGCGCGTTCCGGCCGCGGGCGGGGTCGAGACCTCCTCGGATGGCGAGGAGCTCGCGTCGTCCTCCGCGCCCGGCACGGGCGGGGCGAGCCCATGCCGCCGCCGCCAATCGCTGACCTGCGCGACGAGGTAGAGGCTGAGGACGAGGCCCAGCACGAGGGCGATGGGCTCACGCGCCGCCTGCAGGGCCCGCCCGCCGGTCACCAGCGGCGTCGCGTGGCGCATGCCTCGCGAGGCCCACAGCAGGAGCCGGTCGAGGCCCCAGATCGAGCCGGCGAGCAGCGCCAGCCACGCGGCCGTGCCGAGCGTCGGCCCCCAGCCGTCCCGCGCCACCTGCTCTCCGCGACCGCCGACGCGACGCCCGTGCTTGCCTTTCAACCGGCCTCCGCCCGCGATGATACGACGACATCACGGATGGAGGCGGTACGTCCTTACTTCCGGCTGCGGCTCCCGCCGCCGCGGCGCGCGGTCCCGGACGAGCGCTTCCGGGCGGTGCGCCCGCTCGACCGGCTCGGCGCGCTGCGCCGGCTCGACGAGCGGTTCCCGGTCCCCTTGCGGCCGCGGTTCGGGTTGGGCTTCACCTTCACGCCGGCGCGCCGCGCGCGCGAGAGGCCGATGGCGATGGCCTGCTTGCGGCTCTTCGCGCGTCCCTTGCCGCGCTTCTCCTCGTGCATCTCCTCGGCGACGAACTTCCCGGCCTGCGTGCTCGGGGACTTCCGGCCCGTGCCCCGGCTCGACTTCCTCGCTGCCATGGCGTGTTTCCTCCGCGTCAACCGTGCGTCCGCTCGGCGCGAAGCGCCACCCCTCGCCGAAAAGAGAGGGCCCCGGCGCGGTGCCGGGGCCCTGCTCGTGGAACATGCTCGGGCGCGGCCTAAAACAGGAACTCGTCGCCCTGAGCGCGCATCGCGGTCATCGCGGTGAGGTTCACGATCGACTGCACGCTCGCGCCCATCTGCAGGATGTTCACCGGCCGCTGCATCCCGAGGAGCACCGGGCCGATGACCTCGGCGCCGCCGAGGCGCTGCAGGAGCTGGTAGGAGACGTTCGCCGCGTCGAGGTTCGGGAACACGAGCACGTTGGGCGTGTCCTCGAGCTTCGAGAACGGGTACTCGGCCTTGCGCGTCTCGACGTTCATCGCGATGTCGACCTGGATCTCGCCCTCGATCTGCACGTCCGGCCGCGCCTGGCGCACGAGCTCGGTGGCGTCGCGCATCTTCTTCGGCGAGGGCCCCTTCCCGCCGCCGAAGCTCGAGTAGGAGAGCATGGCGACGCGCGGCGTCACGTCGAAGCGGTGGGCCAGGTCCGCCGTCGCGATCGCGATCCCGGCGAGCTCCTCGGCCGTCGGGTCGACGTGCACGGTGCAGTCGGCGAAGAACAGGTAATCGCTCTTCGTCACGACGATGTAGACGCCCGCGGCGCGGCTGCCGGCGCGCGTGCCGATGATCTCGAGCGGCGCCGCGATCGCGTCGAGGTACGGCGTGGTGAGCCCGGTGATGAGCCCGTCGGCGTGCCCCTCGCGCACCATCATGCAGGCGAACGACGCGCGCTGGCGGACGCGCAGCCGCGCCTCCTCGGCGGTCATCCCCTTGCGCTGCCGCAGCTCCCACAGCTTCTGCGCGAACGCCGGCTTCAGGTCGCTGGTGATGGGGTTCACGATGGCGACGCTCTCGAGCCCGTCGAGGCGCTCCTCCTGCATCGCCGCGCGCATCCGGTCCTCCGGGTCGAGCGACAGGAGGATGGGCTCGCAGATCCCCTCGTCCTTCAGGATCTGCGCGGCGCGGTGGATCTTCGGGTGGTGCCCCTCGACGAAGACGATGCGGGCCTGCTTCTTCTTCGCCTTGGTGTAGACGGAGCTCATCACGGACCGCGTGCGGCTCTGCATCTTCGACAGCCGCTCGCGGTACTCGTCGAGGTCGATCTTCTGCCGCGCGACGCCGCTCTCCATCGCGGCCTTCGCCACGGCGGGCGCCACCCACAGGAGCACGCGCGGATCGAGCGGCTTCGGGATGATGTAGGTGCGACCGAACGAGAACCGCTCGCCGGAGTAAGCGGCGGTCACGGCCTCGGGCACGTCCTCCTTGGCGAGCGAGGCCAGCGCCTTCGCCGCCGCCATCTTCATCTCCTCGTTGATCGCCTTCGCGCGGACGTCGAGGGCACCGCGGAAGATGCCCGGGAACCCGAGGACGTTGTTCACCTGGTTCGGATAGTCGGAGCGGCCCGTCGCCATGATCACGTCGGCGCGCGCCGCCTTCGCCTCGGGGTAGGTGATCTCGGGATCGGGGTTGGCGAGCGCGAAGACGACCGGGTCCC
>JBJMQK010000224.1:0-3150 GCA_045802735.1 Anaeromyxobacteraceae bacterium
CGTTCGCCCTGAGCGTAGCGGCGCCGCAGGCGACGCGGAGTCGAAGGGCGCCTCGGGGTGCGCGTGCTTCGACTTCGCTCCCGCTGCGCGGGAGCTACGCTCAGCACGAACGGTCGGTGGTTCGAAGCCCGGACGCGACGATCTCCGCGACGTCGAGGACCTTCAGCGCCTCCTCGCGCCCGGTCTCGTTCACCCCGTCGCGCAGCATCGTCATGCAGAACGGGCAGCCCACCGCGACCACGCCACCCTTCGGCCCGAGCGTCGCCGCCGCCTCGTCCACCCGGTTCTGGTTCACGCGCGTGCCGAGCTTCTCCTCGAGCCACATGCGCCCACCGCCCGCGCCGCAGCAGAACCCCTGGCGGCGGTTGCGCGGCATCTCCGTCACATCCACGCCGGCCGCCCTGAGCGCCTCGCGCGGCGCCTCCTCGACGCCGTTGTGGCGCGCGAGGTAGCACGGATCGTGGAAGGTGACCGCCTGCCCCTCGAGCGCCGCGGCGCGGCCGAGCGCGAGCTTGCCCTCGCGCACGAGCCGCGCGATGAGCTCGGTGTGGTGGACGACCTCGTAGCGGCCGCCGAACTGCGGGAACTCGTTCTTGATGGTGTTCATGCAGTGCGGGCACTGGACGAGCACCTTCTTCACGCCGTAGCCGTTCAACCGCTCGACGTTCGCCGCGGCCTGCAGCTGGTAGAGGTACTCGTTCCCGAGCCGCCGGGCCGCCTCGCCGTTGCAGGTCTCCTCCTCGCCCAGGATCGCGAACGAGACCTTCGCCTCGCGCAGGATCTGGACGATGGCGCGCGAGACCTTCTTCTGCCGATCGTCGAACGCGCCGGCGCAGCCGACGAAGAAGAGGTACTCGAAGTCACCGCCCTCCGCGGCGCGCGGGATGGCGAGGTCCTCGCACCAGTCGGTGCGCTTGTTCGAGCCGATGCCCCAGGGGTTCCCCTGCGTCTCGACGTTCTTGAACACCCGCGCCGCCTCGTCGGGGAACTCGGCGTCGACGAGCACCTTGTGGCGGCGCATGTCGATGAGGCGCGGGATGTTCTCGATGAACACCGGGCACGCCGTCTCGCACCAGCCGCAGGTCGTGCAGGCCCAGAACGTCTCCGGCGGGACGATCGTCGTGATCGGCGGGAGGGCCGCCTGCGCCGCCTCGCGCGCGGCGGGGTCCTTCGCGCGCGCCAGCGCCGCGAGCGCGGGCGCCTCGGCGATGAGGTGGTGCTTGAGCGCGCGGTTCACCTCCTTGTGGCTGAGCGGCTTCCCGGTGACGTAGGTCGGGCAGTGCGTCTGGCAGCGGCCGCACTCGGTGCAGGTGTAGAGGTCGAGGCCCTCCTTCCAGGAGAGGTCCTTCACGGTGTGTGTACCGTACTCGGCCGCCTCGCTCTCGAGGTCGAGCTTGCGGAGCGCCGCCGAGCCTGGCGGCAGCGCGCGCACCCACACGTTCGGCAGGCCGGTGATGATGTGGAAGTGCTTCCCGTACGGGAGGAAGTTCCCGAAGGTGACGATGATGGCGAGGTGAAGCCAGAAGCCGGTGAGCCCGACCGCGCGCAGCGCGCCCGGGGAGAGGCCGAGCGGGCGGAGCGCGGCCGCGGCGAGCGAGGCCGCCGGCTCCCAGGCCGAGCCCGCCTCGCCGCGCGCGACCATCGCCGCGCCGTCGAACAGCATGTCGGTGACCATCAGCCCGGCGATGAAGCCGAGGATGAGCGTGCCCTCCCACGAGAGCGTGACGCGGTCCGGCTTCGTCACGAGGCGGCGCCAGAGGAACCCGATGGAGCAGGCGAGCGCGCCGAGCACCATCACGTCCTTCACGAAGGCGTACCCGCGGCCGAACGGCGCCTCGGGCGCGAGGAGCGGCAGGTGGAAGCCCTCCGAGAACCCCATCCCGAAGAGCGTCACGGTGCGCAGCGCGAGGACGAGGAACGCCGCGAAGATGACGACGTGCATGAGCCCCGGGCGCAGCTCCTCCGGGTCGACCATGCGCTTCTGGCCGAAGCCGAAGCGGAGGAGGCCCGCGGTGCGCTCTGCCGGGCGGTCCGCACGGTCGGTGCGTCGCAGCGCGAGGAGCGGCACGAAGCGCCGGAGCATGGTGAACGCGAAGAACGCGCCGGAGCCGACGAGGAGGAGCGCGGTGAGGGCGGGGCTCATGGCGGGACGTTAGCCCCGCCGCCGGTCCGCTCCAAGCGTGCGCGATCGCGGCACGGCTGCGCCGCTGCGCCACACCCGCGCCGTCCACCTCATTTGGGGGGTCGATTCAGTGTTCGACATTCGCCACAGAACACGTACCGTCACGCGCACCCGCGCCTGTCTTTCGGATCAGCCCACGCCCAGGAGATCCCTCATGTCGCTTCGCCGCACCGTGCCCGTGGCGTTCGCCGCAGTCGTGTTCGCAGCGTGCGAGCCGTCCCTCCCGCAACGCTCGAACCAGGCGGCGTTGAACCAGGCGGTCTTCGATCCCGCGAACGGACAGCTCCCCTCGCCGAACGACATCGCGATCGTGAACCGCGCGACGACGAGCGGCGCGCAGCGGCAGATCCTCGAGGCCTTCGCCGCGGCCGGCGGCTACCCGAACGACCAGGAGGTGCCGATCCTGGTGGACCTCCAGCAGCTCGCACCGAGCGGCGCGAAGTCGCCGCTGCCCCCTGGCGACGAGCTCGACGTGGCCTCCATCAACGCGGCGCCGGGGCCGGCCGGCAACGTCCTCGTGCTGCGGCGCGCGGCGGGGTCCGCGACCGCGCCCACCCCCGTGCCGCCGAGCGAGCTCAGGTTCGACTACGTGTCCGGGGTGTACGGCGCCGATCGCGGCACGCTCGAGATCCACAATGCCAAGGCGAACCCGCAGACGGGCTCGCTCGCGTGGGACCCCGCGACGCAGTACCTCGTGCTCGTCCGCGGCGGCGCGAGCGGCGTGAAGACGAAGAGCGGTCAGCCGATCAACCAGATGCAGACGATGTTCCTCCTCACGCGCGGCGTCGACCTGTCCGATCCAAGGAACCAGACGACCGCGACGCGCGGTCAGACGGGGATCCAGCTCGAGCAGCTGCGAAAGGGGCTCCTGCCGCTCTTCGGCGTCGCCGAGGCCGTGTGGGGAGCGGGCGCGACCCAGCAGGTCGCCGCGGCGCAGGCGTTCACGATCGCGCCGGCGGCGCCCGCCA
>JBJMQK010000281.1:0-3500 GCA_045802735.1 Anaeromyxobacteraceae bacterium
CGACAACGTTACACTTGGCAATCAATCATGCTCGGACGCCCGCTCGTCCCACTCCCGCGTGCCCAAAGGAACCATGAATCAATTGAGCGAGCGCCGCCGGGTAAAATTCGCTTTCCGCTCATCGCTCCAGCGCGACCGAGAGCTTCAGCAGGAACACGTCCGTCGGCTCACCGCGCGGGAGCAGGTCCGGTGCGAGCCGCGCCGTCGACGGGACGACGTCCGTGAGCACTGCGTCGCTGCTCCGCTGGTACACCGCGAACAGGGCGGAGCCCGGGCGGTACTCCCAGCGGAGGACCGCGTTCACCCGCAAGCTCGCCTGGACGAAGTCGGGCCGCGGCGCCGGGGCCGGCACGGCGCGGAGGTCCGCCGGCGCGAGCCGCGCGGGAGGGGAGGGGGGCGCCGCGTAGAAGGTGGAGAAGATGCCGTAGTCGGTGAAGAGCTGGCCGTAGGCCTCGAAGGTGAGCCGCCGCGTCAGGACCACGAGCTGCCGCAGTGTCACGGAGAGCGAGCGCGCGTCGATGTCGCCGAACAGCAGCCGGTGCGGGGCCTCGTTCCCGGACTGGGGCAGGACGTCCTCGCTCACGAACCGCCCCGCGATGGGATCCGCCGTCACCTCGGCGGAGAGCTGCGTCTCGGCGCGCGGGTGGAGGCGCACGGTGGCCGCGGCGCGCACGCTCCACCCCGTCGCCGCCGGGAGCGGCGTCGCCGGGTTCGTCCGCGACAGACGCCCGCCGAGCTCCACGGTGACGTCGCGGTGTCGGTCGGTGCCGTAGGTGCACCCGCCGTCCACGACGGGCGGGCGCAGGTAGGCGACACCGGTGCCGACGATCTCCCGCACGTCGTACGCCGCCGCCTCGTAGCCCGCGTCGCAGGTCAGCTCGTGAAACCAGGGGAACACGAGCTTCAGGTCGGCGCGGACGCCGCGCCCGCGGTCGAGCCCGCGCCCATCCGTCGTCCAGCGCAGCGCGCCGCGGACGCCGAGCTGCACCTCGTGGAACGGACCGAAGCCCGCCGCGCGCACGAGCCGGAGCTCGGGCCGGAGCGCGAGCAGGTTCGAGTCGGGCTGGAAGCCGGCGAAGGTGAGGTCGAGCGTCGGCTGCGACACCTCGGCCGCGAGAAACGCGCGCAGCGGCTCGCCCCCGACCTTGCCCGCGGTGAAGTAAGCGCCGAGGCCGTCGTCGCCGCGACGGAGCGCCGTCCCGTCGGTGAGCGTGCGGACCGGCGGGCCGCCGAGCGCGTGCGAGGCCGACACCTGACCCACCGCGCCGTAGGCGGCGTCCTCCGTCCGCAGCGTGAACGTGGCGGCGGCGGCCGCGCCGCCACGGGCGGTGCACCGCGGCGGCAGGTCCTCGGCGCTCGCGTCGCTCGCCGTGCACTCCGCGCCGAACGGCGTGGCGAGGACCGCCATCAACCCCGCCGACGACCCGCGCGAGGACCCGGCGCGCACCACCGCGGCCGCGAAGTTCGTGGGCGTCGGCGCGGTCTCCGGGAACGTCGACTCTGGCGCGAGGTGCAGCGGTTGCTCGGGGTGGAACCGCGGGCCGCCGCCCGACGGATCCGCCGCCGCCCCCGCCACGAAGGCGTCGAGCACGCCCACCGAGAACCCGCGCGCGAGCGAGCCCGTGACCTTCGCCGCGCCGAGGATGGGCGCGTCGGCGCCGATGCGACGCGTGTACAGGAGCTGGTGCGGGACGTCGCCGCTCGCGCCCCCGACGGGCTGGAACAGGTCGAGGTCGCGCTGGAAGAACGGGCGCTTCTCGGGGAAGAACGTCTCGAAGCGCGTCAGGTTGAGCACGAGGGGATCCGCCTCGACCTGGCCGAAGTCGGGTGCCAGGGCCGCGGTCAGCGTCGCGGCCGAGGAGAGCGGCAGCGTGAGGTCGAGGCCGAGGTCGCCGATCGGGTCCGCCGTCCGCGGTCCACCGTCGCCGGGCTGCAGGACGAGGCGCGTCGCGATGAACGGCGTCACGAGGAGGTGAGCGCTCGGCGAGACGCGCCCGAGCGCCAGGTCGCCGAAGCGCGACACGAACGCGCCGGCTCCGAGCGGGATGAAGACGGACCCGAGCACCTCGTGTGTCGCGCCGACCTTGCGCTCGACGTAGACGCCGAACGTGGTCTCGTCCGAGGCCGCGAAGCGCAAGGCGGCGAACGGGATCGCGATCTCCGCGGTCCACCCTGCGGCGTCCACGTCGACGGCGGCGTCCCACACGGCGTCCCAGTCCTCGGTCTCGCCCGTGTCCTCGAAGAGCAGCCGGTCCTCCATGACGCCCGAGGCGCTGACGATGAACAGGTACCCGTCGCGGCGTCCCCGCGTCGAGTCGAGCGCCACCGCGACGGTGTCGCTTCCGGACGGGATGCGGTCGCGACGGCCCAGCGGGCGCACGAGCTCGCCTGGAGCTTCGTCGTCGCAGCGCACGCCGACGTAGAGCCGCGCGTCGTCGTGGAGGAACCGCACCTCGGTGCGGCGCCGCGGTATCGCGCGCTCGTGGGGGTAGACCTCGACGAACGCGTCGAACCGCGGCGCATCGCGCCAGGCCGCCTCGTCGAGGCGGCCGTCGACGCGGATCGCGGCCATCGTCCGCGGCGCCCGCAGCTGCGCCCCCGCGGCGTGCGCGTCCACGGCGGCGAGCGCGAGGAGCGACGCGAGGAGCCTCGCGGCGCGCGCGACCTCCATCTGCCGGGCGATCACCGCGCGCGCGACAGGGGGAGCTGATCGGTGATCACGAAGCGCGACCCGCGGGGCGCGCTGCCTCCCTGCCCACCGCCCCCCTGGTCGCCGCCGGGGCCGGGATTGCCGCCGCCGCCGCCGGGATTTCCACCGCCACCGCCGCCGCCGGGAGTGCCACCACCATCGCCACCGCCACCGGGATTGCCACCGCCACCGCCACCACCGGGATTCCCACCGCCACCGCCCCCGGGATTGCCGCCGCCGCCGCCGCCACCACCGCCACCGTGATCGTCGCGGCCACCGTCTGCGCCGCCACCGCCGTGATTGTCGCCACCACCACCACCGCCACCGCCGTGGTCGTCGCCACCGCCACCGCCGGCATTCCCGCCGCCGCCGCCGTTCCCACCGCCGCCATGGTCATCGCCGCCCCCGCCATCGCCGCCCCCGTGGTCGGCGTTTCGGGCGGCCAACGCGACCTCGGCGTCGCAATCCGGGTCGCTGGTATTGCACGCCTCCTGCTCGACATCGCCCCGCACGTCGAGCCGCGCGACGAGGTCCTCCTGGCCACCGCGGGCGAGGTCGATGCTTTCCGTCGGGACCAGGCGCAGCACGATGAGCTGCTCGCCGCTCGAGTCGGTGCAGGTCGCCCGCCCGCGACCTCGCCGGTGGAGCGCTCCCGTCGCGATGTCGGCCGACCGGACGAGCAGGCGAAGCTCGCCGAGCGGGCCCGCGGTCAGGTCCATGGTGCCGGCTGGCGTCCGCCCGGCGCGGCGCAGGTCCACGTCGACGGTTGCGTCGACCTCGCTCGGATCGCCGAGCGCGTCGCAGCTTCCTC
>JBJMQK010000302.1:0-4140 GCA_045802735.1 Anaeromyxobacteraceae bacterium
GACCGCCGGCGCCGGCGCGAGCCGGACCACCGCTGCGCTAGAACGGGCCACGCTTGCCTCCCGCCGCGGCGACCAGCGCCGGCTCGCCGACCACCACCTGATCCGCCTCGCCGAGCCCGGACAGGACCTCGGTGCCGTGCCCGTCGGAGATGCCCACCAGGATCGACGCGCGGACGACCCGCCCGTCCGCGAGCTTGTAGACGTCCACCTTGCGGACGCCGGGGCGGCCCGTCGCCGCCGCGTCGGCGCCCCTGGGCCGGGCGGCGTCGGCCGCGCCCGCCCGGGCGAGCGCAGCGCCGGCGAGGTTCGCGCCCTCTGCCCCGTCGCGGTCGGCGGGTGGGCGGTAGCGCAGCGCCACGTTGGGGATGCGGAGCGCGCTCTCGCGCGCGTTCGTCACGATGGTCACCGCCGCCGTCATCCCCTGGCGCAGCTTGCGCTCGGCGTTCGGCGCGTCGATCGCGGCCGCGTAGGTGACCACGTTCTGCACGTTCGTCGGCGCCTGCCTCACCTCGCGGATGCGCCCCTGGAACACCTCGCCCGGATACGCATCCACGGTGAAGCGCGCCGGCATGCCGTCCTTCACCTTGCCGACGTCGGCCTCGTCCACGGCCGCGAGGATCTGCATGCGCGAGAGGTCGTTCGCGATGAGGAACAGCGTCGGCGCCTGGAGGCTCGCCGCGACCGTCTGCCCCACGTCCACGGACCGCGAGATGACGACGCCGTCGATCGGGCTCTTGATCCGGCACAGCGCCACGTTCATCGCGGCGGTGCTCTCGTCGGCGCGCGCCTGCCCGATGCGCGCCTGCGCGGCTTGCAGCGCCGCGGCGGCCGCCTCGCGCGCCGCCGTCGCCGCGTCCATGTCGGCCGCGGACACGAGGCTCTTCGCGAGGAGCTTGGCGGTGCGGTCCTCGGTGCGCTTCGCGTCGAGGAGCGCCACCTTGGCGCGCTCCGCGTCGGCGCGGGCGGCGGCGGCACCCGCCTCCGCGCGGCCCAGGGCCGCCTCGAACAGGCGCGGGTCGAGGTCCGCGAGGACCTGTCCCTTCTTCACGACGCTGTTGAAGTCGACGTAGAGCTTCGAGATCGTGCCGGAGATCTGCGACCCCACGTTCACCGTCATGAGCGCGGACACCTCGCCCGTGGCGGAGACCACCTCGGCGATGGGGCCTCGCGTCACCGGCGTCGTCCGCGGGGTCGCGGCGCGCTCGGAGCGGCAGGCGACGAGCGCGAGCGCGCAGGCGAGAACCGTCTTGATGGACATGTGCGACCTCATGAGGGTGTGACCGGTGCCTGAAAACATCCGTTCTTGAGACAAGACCCCTGCGCTCCCCGGCATGCGCACCCCCCACTCGGGGCTGCTTGTCAGCGAGCCGATCAGCCGCCGACCGCTGCGACGCTGCCCGCGGCCGCAGGGTCGCCGGGGGCGGCGCGCGGCGCGGGGCGGTGGCAGACCACGATCGCGTAGATCTCGCTCACGACGGCGAGCGCGACGCGCACCGCGATGAGCGCTCCGATGCCCCACGCGCTCCACAGCGCGCCGGCGACGAGCGGACCTGCGAGCTCGCCCAGGTCCTCGCCCATCCCGAGCAGGCTGATGGTGCGGGCGCGCGTCTTCGGGTCCTCCTTCGCGACCGTCGCCATGATCGATCCCCACGCCGGGCGGAACGCCGCCTTGCCGAGGTCGTCCGTGGCCTTCGCGATCGCGATGCCCACGAGCGTGGGGAAGACGAGGTACAGGACCGAGGAGACCGTGTTGGCGACGCCGCGCACCATCAGCACGTGGCGCGGGCCGACGTGATCGGAGACCCAGCCGAAGATCGGCCCACCCACCACGCCGAAGACGCTCCCGACGAGGAAGATCACGCCGGCCTGCGCCGGGGTGAGGTGGGCGTACTCCGTCGCGATGAGCGGGAAGAGCTGCGTCAGCATGTTGGCCGTGCCGGCGACGAGCACTCCCAGCCCGGCGTACGCGAAGACGCGCGCGCGCATCGCCCCGAGCGGCTGGGCCCGCGCGACCGCGGCGCCGGCCGCCGGCTGCCTGGTCGGCTCGTCGACCGGGTCGTGCACGCTCAGGAACACGGCGACGAGCGGCAGCGCGGACAGGGCGAAGGCCGCCAGGAACACGAGCGGGTAACGCGACGCGGTGAGGCCGATGAGGAGGCCGGCGACGCTGCGCCCGAGGTTCCCGCCCATCTGCTTCGCGCTCTGGTACCACGCGAAGCGGGACGCGACGCGCTTCTCGGCGCCGCCCGCGAGGAGGACGCCCGCCGCAGGGTCCCGGAGCCCCATCGCGACGCCGTGCAGCGCGCGGATGGCGTAGAGGTGCCCGAGCGACACGGCGAACACGAGGAGCAGGGAGACGAGGCTCCGCAGCGCCACGGCCGTGAGCAGGATGCGGCGCGGCCCGAAGCGGTCCGTCGCCCAGCCACAGAGCGGCTTGATCGCGATCGCGATGGCGCCGTTCAGGCCGATGAGGATGCCGATGTCCGTGAGGCTGATGCCGAGGCGCCGCGCATAGAGCGGCAGCGCGAAGCTGACGACGCCGAACGACAGGCGGGAGAGGAGCCCCTCCGCCATGAGGGCGCCCATCCCGTACGCTTCGCGGCGCTGCGGCTGCGATCGTCCTGCTGCGCTGGTCGGCATCGTGGTCGCGTCTCCTTGGGTTCTCCCCGACCTACACACCCGCTGCGCCCGGGAAGTGACGCACCGTGACCGCACCGGTCACGGCACGCCCCTCGTGGGAGCAAGCGCCCGTTCCGCGTGGGGTGCGGTGTCTTGCCGAGGAGAAGCGGAGGCTCCGCGTGAAAATCGCCGTGTTGCTCGTGAAGCATCCGCCGGAACGGAAGAGCCCGATCATGCCGGAGGTCTTCCGGCTCCTGCGCGACCGCGGCGCCGAGGTCGATCTCCTCTATCCCGACGAGGGCACGACCGACCTCGCGCAGGTCCGCGTCCAGCACGACCTCTACGTCCTCAAGTCCGGCACCGAGACGGCGCTGAGCCTCGCGGGCGCGCTCCACCACCAGGGCGCCGCCGTCCTGAACCCGTATCCGGCGGCCGCGGCGCTGCGGAACAAGGTGGTCTCGACGCGCATGCTGCAAGCCGCCGGCGTGCCCGTCCCCGAGACGTGGCTCGAGAGCGACGCGCGCAACCTGGCGCCGCTGCTCGAGCGAGGACCGCTCGTCGTGAAGCCGTACCGCGGCTCCGAGGGGCGCGGCGTGCGCGTGGTGCGCGACGCGGCGGCCCTCGCCGAGGGCGCGAGCGACGGACCGGGGTCCCCGGTCTTCGCGCAGCGCTACCACGCGCCCGACGGCGACGGCACCGACCTCAAGCTCTACGTCATCGGCGGGCGGGCGTTCGGGGTGCGTCGCACCTGGCCTCCGCGCACGTACGAGGACAAGCTCGGGCGGCCGTTCGACGTCTCCCGCGAGCTCCAGGAGGTGGCGCGCCGCTGCGGCGACGCGCTCGGCGTCGAGCAGTTCGGCGTCGACGTGGTGATGAGCGAGGGGCGGCCGTGGGTCGTCGACATGCAGAGCTTCCCCGGGTTCAAGGGCGTCCCCGACGCGGCGCGCCTGCTCGCGGACGCGATCCACGCCGCGGCGCAGCGCGCGCACGGCGCCCCCGCCGCGCCGCTCGAGCGAGAGCTCGCCGTCGCGACGCGCCTCGCCCGCGCGGCCGGTGCGCTGCTCCTGCGCCGGCGCGCGGAGGGGCTCACGGTGAGCCACAAGGCGGGAGGGGAGGTCGTGACGCCGGCCGACCTCGAGGCCGACGCGCTCCTGCGCGCCGGGATCGCCGAGGCGTTCCCGGACGACGGCCTCTACTCCGAGGAGACCGCCGACTCGCCCGATCGGCTCGGCAAGCGCCGCGTCTGGATCATCGACCCGCTCGACGCGACGAGCAACTACGTCGCCGGTGGCGACGAGTGCTGCGTGTCCGTCGGACTGTCGGTGGATGGGCACCCCGCGCTCGGCGTCGTCTTCAACCCGGGACGCGACGAGCTCGTCGGCGGGACGCTGGGCGCGGGCGTGACCCTGAACGGCCTGCCGGCGCGCGCGATGCCCGTCTCACGGCTCGAGGACGCGCGGCTGGAGGTGTCGCGCAAGGAGTGGGCGCGCGGCCTCGAGGCCCGCGCCGGAACACTCCCCG
>JBJMQK010000448.1:0-4339 GCA_045802735.1 Anaeromyxobacteraceae bacterium
CGGAATGCCTCGATGCGAAGCATCCTACGCACCTCGCGCCTCAAGGGGGTTGCCACTGCGAATACCCGTTCGCACTCCAAGCGGGCGATCTGCCGAGCGGTTTTCAGCGGAATGGGCGCAATTCTCGATGACGCGATGCGGTGCGGGTCGTGGCCTACCCATTGCTATACCGAGAGCGAACCCACGAAGCGATGTCACCGCGCCCCCCGCACGCAGGAGAGCTCCGATGATCCCGTCGACGCTGGACAACAAGGGAACCCAGATCCTCGCGAAGTCGCTCTTCCGCGAGCTGCGAGGCAATGGCTACTCGGCGAACCACATCCTCGGGCTCACCACCGAGCTCATCGACCTCGTGACGCAGGAGCTCCGCGACCAGAACGCGGCGGCGGCAGTGCGCTCGGCAGACGCAGCCAGCGAGGACCTCCAGGCCACGGCCTGACCGCCCGCGCCGCACCGCGGCGAGGTTCCCCGGACGGCGCCTGAAACTGGGCGCCGTTCCTCGTTTTTTCGGTCGTCCTTTCCGTTGACACCTCCGCGGCGACGCGAGTAGTTTACGCGCGCCGGACATCCACACTTCCACGCTCGGCAGCGCGCGCTGGCGCGCCGCCTCGGAGGCAATCGTACATGGCGCGCATCGCTATCAACGGTTTCGGTCGCATCGGTCGCTGCATCGTGCGCGCTGCCATCGAGCGCGGAGAGAAGGACCTCGAGTTCGTCTCCGTGAACGATCTCACCGACACCAAGACGCTCGCCCACCTCCTCAAGTACGACTCGGTCCACGGGGTGCTCGACGCCGAGGTCAAGGCGACCGAGAAGTCGATCGTGGTGAACGGCAAGGAGATCCAGATCACCGCGGTGAGGAGCCCCGGGGAGCTGAAGCACACCGAGAACAAGATCGACCTCGTGCTGGAGTGCACCGGCCTCTTCACCGAGCGGGAGAAGGCCGAGCAGCACCTCAAGGCCGGCGCGCCGCGCGTGCTCATCTCCGCACCGGCGAAGAACCCGGACGTGACGATCGCCTACGGCATCAACCACGAACAGCTCGACCTCGCGAAGCACAAGATCATCTCGAACGCCTCCTGCACGACGAACTGCCTCACGCCGGTCGCGAAGGTCCTGCTCGACAGCTTCGGCATCAAGCGCGGCCTCATGACGACGATCCACAGCTACACGAACGACCAGAACCTGCTCGACCTCCCGCACAAGGACCTGCGCCGGGCGCGCGCGGCGGCGCTGTCGATGATCCCGTCGACCACCGGCGCCGCGAAGGCCGTCGCCGAGGTCATCCCGCAGCTCAAGGGCAAGCTCCACGGGACGGCGGTGCGCGTGCCGACGCCGAACGTGTCGCTCGTCGACCTCACCGTCGAGACCGAGAAGCCGGTGACCGCGGAGACGATCAACGCCGCGTTCAAGGCCGCGGCGCAGGGGCCGCTGAAGGGCGTGCTCAAGTACTCCGAGGACCCGACCGTCTCCATCGACTACAACCACGACCCGCACTCGTCGATCTTCGACGCGACGAACACCTTCGTCATCACCGACACGTTCGCGAAGGTCTTCGCCTGGTACGACAACGAGTGGGGCTTCTCGAACCGCATGGTCGATGTGGCGAAGTACCTCACCCGCTAGGCCGCGTCCTCCATGGCCCTCAAGACGATCGACGCGCTCGACCTCGCCGGGAAGCGCGTCTTCATCCGGGTGGACTTCAACGTCCCGCTCGACCCGGCCGGCAAGGTCACGGACGACGCGCGCATCCGCGCGGCGCTGCCGACCATCCAGCACGCGATGGCGAAGAAGGCGAAGGTGATCCTCGCCTCGCACCTCGGCCGTCCGAAGGGGAAGCCGGAGGACAAGAAGAAGCTCACGCTCGAGCCCGCCGCCGCGCGGCTCTCCGAGCTGCTCCGCCAGGACGTGATCCTCGCCGACGACTGCGTCGGCGACGGGGTGAAGAAGCTCGTGAAGGACTTGAAGGACGGGCAGGTGCTCCTCCTCGAGAACCTGCGCTTCCACCCCGAGGAGGAGGCGAACGACGAGGCCTTCGCGCGCGAGCTGGCGAGCCTCGCGGACGTGTGGGTGAACGACGCATTCGGCACCGCCCATCGCGCCCACGCGTCGACGGCGGGCATGGCGAGGTTCGTGAAGGAGAAGGCGGCCGGGTTCCTCATCCAGAAGGAGGTCGAGTACCTCGGCAAGGCGCTCGCGCACCCCGCGAAGCCGTTCGTCGCGATCCTCGGCGGCGCCAAGGTCTCGGACAAGATCAAGGTGCTCGAGAACCTCATCGCCAAGGCCGACGCCATCTGCATCGGCGGCGCGATGGCGTACACGTTCCTCAAGGCGGAGGGCGTGGCGGTCGGGAAGTCCAAGGTCGAGGAGGACAAGCTCGACCTCGCCCGCTCGATCCTCGAGAAGGCGAAGGCCAAGGGCGTCGACTTCCTCCTCCCCGTCGACCACGTGTGCGCGACCGAGGCGAAGGAGACGGCGAAGCGCGAGGTCGTGAACGACCGCGCCATCCCCGACGGGCTCATCGGCCTCGATATCGGGCCGAAGACGCTCGATCGCTACCGCCAGCGCGTGCTCTCGGCGAAGACGGTCTTCTGGAACGGGCCGATGGGGCTGTTCGAGCAGAAGCCGTGGGCCGAGGGGACGTTCGGCGTCGCGCGCGCGATGGCCGAGTCGCCGGCGATCACCGTCGTGGGCGGCGGCGACAGCGCCGCGGCCATCGAGGAGGCGGGCCTCGTCGCGAAGATGAAGCACGTCTCCACGGGCGGCGGCGCGAGCCTCGAGTTCATCGAGGGGCGCGTCCTCCCCGGCATCCAGGTGCTCGAGGAGTAGCCATGGCCCGGAAGAAGTTCGTCTGCGGGAACTGGAAGATGTTCAAGACGCGCGCGGAGGCGCAGGAGCTCGTGCGCGCGCTCGCGCCGCTCGTCTCGGACGACCGCGTGCAGGTGGCGGTCGCGCCGCCGTTCACGGCGCTCGCCGCCGCCGCCGAGGCGCTCGCCGGCACCCGCATCGAGCTCGCGGCCCAGAACTGCCACTGGGAGGCGCAGGGCGCCTTCACCGGCGAGGTGTCGCCGAAGATGCTCTCCGACGCGTGCGTCACGCACTGCATCGTCGGGCACTCCGAGCGCCGCCAGCTCTTCGGCGAGACCGACGAGGGCGTGCGCAGGAAGACGGTGGCGCTGCTCGGCGCCGGGCTCCTGCCCATCGTCTGCGTCGGCGAGACGCTCGCCGAGCGCGAGGCGGGGAAGACGCTCGAGGTCGTCGCGCGGCAGGTGCGTGGCGGGCTCGCGGGCGTCGCCGCGGCCGACGTGGCGCGCCTCACGCTCGCCTACGAGCCGGTGTGGGCCATCGGCACCGGCAAGACCGCGACGACGGCGCAGGCGCAGGAGGTCCACGCCGCCATCCGCAAGCTCCTCCGCGAGCTGGCGGGCAGCGCCGCGGACGAGGTTCGCATCCAGTACGGCGGGTCGGTGAAGCCCGACAACGCCGCCGAGCTCATGGCGCAGCCGGACGTCGACGGCGCGCTCGTCGGGGGCGCGAGCCTCAAGGCCGCCGACTTCTCGCAGATCGTGAAAGGTGCACTCCGTTGATCACCCTCGTCACCATCCTCCACGTCCTCGTCTGCGTCGTCCTCATCCTCGTGATCCTGCTCCAGGCGGGGAAGGGTGGCGGGATGGGAGCGGCCTTCGGCGGCGGCTCGCAGACCGTCTTCGGCGGGCGCGGCGCGCAGACGTTCCTCGGCAAGATCACGAGCGCGTGCGCCGCGATCTTCATGCTGACGTCGCTCACGCTCGCCTACCACGCGTCGCACACGTCGTCGGTGGTGCGGCCGGACTTCGCGCCGCCGCGCGGCGCGCCGAACATGCCGCCGCCGGCGGCCCCACCCACGCCGGGAGCACCCGCCGGGACGACGACGCCTGCGCCCGCCGGCGGGGCGAGCACCGCGCCCGCTGCTCCCGCGACGCCTGCACCCGCGACGCCGGCGAAGTGAGCGAGCCGGCGCGCGAGCGCCCGACAAAACAAAAGGGGACCGGGCGACCGGTCCCCTTCTCGTTTCGATTCGCGTTGCGAGGAGTGCCCAGGGCGAGATTCGAACTCGCACGCCTTACGGCGCCACCCCCTCAAGATGGTGTGTCTACCAGTTCCACCACCTGGGCGTTTCGGCCGCGCTTATGTAGCAAAGGGGGGCCTGGGGCGCAAGAGCGGAGTCGTGCGATCGCGCACGACTTGCCATCGCCCGAGGGTGAGTTACCCATTGCACATGATGAACCAACACGCAGCGCAGGAGACGAGCTACCACGACCTCGAGATACCCGAGGCCTGCATGGCGTGCGGCGGAGCG
>JBJMQK010000467.1:0-12727 GCA_045802735.1 Anaeromyxobacteraceae bacterium
GCTCGGGCCCGCCGTGGCAATTGATGCACCGGCCGGGGCCCTGGAAGACGGCCCAGCCCTGCTGCTGCCTGGGACCCCAGAGACAAGGCGTGAACACGTCGTCGCAGTTCGGCGGCAGCCGGACGGTCAGCGGGTTCCCGAGGTCGAACGCCTGGTCGAACGGGCTGTCATCTGCGCGAAGCGTCGCCTCGTACATCTGGATGGCGATGCCCCAGAACAGCGAGAAGTTGAACTCCATCTCGGTGAACTGGCTCGTCGTCAGCGTCTTCGCCGGCTTCGAGATCCTGAGCCCCACCGTGCCGTCGGCGTCCGTCGCGCCCGTGAACTCGACCACCAGGCTCGAGCCCCACCACCGCGACTGGAACGCGGCCTGGACGAGCGCGGCGTAGCTCTTGTTGATCCCGAGCGCCGGGGAGTTGCTCTGGACGCCGGCGACCTTGTTGTTGCCGAGCACGCTGTCGTCGAGGTGGACGAGCTGCGCCGGGAGCGCCCGCGGGAGCGCCAGCATCTTCTTGCCGAGCTTGGCGAACGAGCGGTTCTGGGCCGACATCTCCATGTCGCTGAGGGCGGGGCCGACCGCCTGCGACGCGAGCGACGCGTCCTCGAGCCGGAGCGGGCCGAACGGGTTCGGGACGAGCTTGCCTGCGACGAGCTTGCCGTTGTTGAGCGCGACCTTCTGGAGCTTCGTCCCCGCCGAGATGAGCACGCGCGCATAGGGGTCGAGGTCGCCGATGGGATCGACGCCATTGAACTCGTTGCGAGCGCGGGAGTCGTAGAAGTTGCGGTGATTGAACAGCGCGTTGACGGTGCTGGGCGTGTTGCGCGGCTCCACGTTGCGATGGCCCGCGGCCACGTCGAAGACCGCGCCGGCCCCGCTCGTGTCCAGGGTCCTCGTGTCGCAGATGGTCCCGATGAAGCGCTGGTCGGCGGGGCAGCTCGCGAGCTTCACGTCACCGAAGATCGTGTTCTCGACGCCCTGGGACGACACCACCGCCTGCGTGTCGGAGGCGATGCCGGAGCCCGGGACGTCGGGCGTGTTGAACTTGGTGAGGGGGAAGTCCGACGCGCGCAGCTGGTACCCGGGGAAGAACTGCGGCGTGGTGCCGCTGGTCTGCTGGGGAGGCATGGCCCCGAAGACGGTCTGCGGCGGGATGGCGCGCATCCCGGGGTTCACCTGGTTCCGGGTGCGGCTGTCGGCGCCGGCGTTGAAGTGACAGCTCGCGCAGGCCTGGCCATCGCTGCCGACCGCCTGATCCCAGAACAGCGCCTTGCCGAGCGCGACGACCGCCGCGCGCGCAGCGGCCGTGACCCTCCCCTGCCCGTCGGCGTTGAGGAACTGGTTCAGGTTGGCGGGCTCGGGCGTGGGGATCGTCTTCAGGGAAGCGGGCCGGTTCAGGACGACCTGCGCCCCGGCCGGACGCGGCGTCCCCAGCACGACGACGCTCGACACCACGATGAGCGACATGGCCACTGACAATCTCGAGTTCACGAACGCACCCTCCCTCACGACGCACACGTCACCCGCGCTCGGCAGACGTCGAGCGGCTGCGCTCCCGTCGAAGGCTGGAAAACGGGCGGATCGTGTGACGAACCGACGCTAGTGGCGAGGGGCCGATCGGCGATAGTCGTTGAAGGAAGGGGCAATCAATCCGTACCGCGCGTTGGAGGCGCGCACCTGCGCCGCACACACGGCGCATCGGGCGAGTCCGGGCCGGGCGCCCATCGCCGCGCGGACGGACGAACCGCCTGTGGTGGGCGTCGCACGGTGACGAAAAAGTGGAGCAAACCTGCGGGGGCGGCGTCGCGCGGCGGGGGAGGCTTCGCGGCGGGCGCGCCGGTCCGCGGCGCCGCGGCCGCCTCGACGGTCCGTCAAAAACCGGCGGCCGGAACCGCAGCGGTCACATTGGCCGCAAGAGGCAACCCATTGCCCGCGCCCAAATGGGTATCCTCCGCCGCGGGCTGGAATCTCCACACCTCGATCGGTGTCACCCTTGCCCCCGCGCGTCGGAAGCTTGCCCCCCGTTGGCCGCTGCCCGTTGTAGGGCTGTGCGCCCCTGCCCCTCGACCCTGCGACGCCTCCGCCGCGTCACGGCCGCCCGGCGCTGGCGCGGTTCCGCCTGCGACGCCGCCGGCGGCGACCGACCCGGGGGCCGGCGGCGGCGGCGGTGGTGGCGCAGGGGGCGTCCCCGCCGCGACCGTCGACGGCCCCGCCTGGTTCATCCAGCCGGGAACCGGCTTCTCGCCCGCCGCGGTCCCGGTGGGCGCCACGGCGTCGACGGTCGTCCAGGTCTTCAACGTGAGCAAGAAGACGCCGCTCACGATCGCGTCGCTCGTGGTCGAGGGCGTCGATCAGACCGACTTCACCATCGACGCGGCGAGCGCGGCCGCAGCGCTCGCGAGCGTGTTGCCCCCCGACCAGAGCGCCTCCGTCGCGATCGTCGTCACGTTCACTCCGCGTGCATCGGGTGCGCGCACCGCCACGCTGGCGCTCGCGTCGAACGCAGGCACCGTGGCGGTCGCGCTCGGCGCCTCGGGGCTCCCGCAGCAGCCCGTCGCCGTGTTCCCGGCCGACGCCATCACGTTCCTCTCCGGGGCGAGCGCGCCTGCCACGGTCTCCATGACCAACGCCGGCGGCGCGCCGCTGATCCTCGAGAGCATCGGCTTCGCCGGCGCGGATCCGACGTCGTTCCAGCAGGTCGCGGTGAACCGCGGGGCGGGCAATTGCTTCGCCGGCATCACGCTCCCGCCGGGCTCGTCGTGCCTCATCGGCGTGTGGTACGCGACCGGCGCGGTCGGTCCGAAGAGCGCGGACCTCGTGATCGCCACGAACGACCCCGCCCACCTCTCGATCGACATCCCGCTGACGATCACCGCCCCGTGAAGGCGGTGAAGCTGCGGCGTCCCGGTGGAGGGCGTCAGGGTCCCGCCATGCTCGCCGACCACCTGCCCCGCGTCCGCCTCGGACACCTGCCGACGCCGCTGCACGAGCTGCCGCGCCTGACGCGTGCGCTCGGCGGCCCACGGCTCCTCATGAAGCGCGACGACCAGACCGGGCTCGCGACCGGCGGGAACAAGACGCGCAAGCTCGAGTTCAGCGTCGCGGAGGCGCTGGGGCGCGGCGCGGGCACGCTCGTCACGCTCGGGGCGGTGCAGTCGAACCACGCCCGCCAGACCGCGGCGGCCGCGGCAGCGTGCGGCCTGCGCTGCGTCGTCGTGCTGCGCGGCGACCCGCCCGCGGCGACGACCGGCAACCTGCTGCTCGATCACCTCCTCGGCGCCGAGGTCGTCTTCTCCGGCGACCGGAGCCGCGACGAGGTGGCGGAGCGCGTCCTCGCCCGGGAGCGCGCCGCGGGCCGCCATCCTCACCTCATCCCGGTGGGCGCGTCCGACGAGTTCGGCGCGGTCGGGTACGTCTCCGCGCTGGAGGAGCTGGTCCTCCAGCTCCGCGAGCGGAGCCTGGTGGTCGACCGGATCGTCGTCGCGAGCAGCTCGTACGGCACGCAGGCCGGGATGTGTCTCCTCCTCGATCCCGTGTACACGGGGCGGGCGATGGCGGGGCTCCTCGACCTCGTGCGCCGCGGCGAGTTCGGGCGCGAGGAGACGGTGCTCTTCTGGCACACCGGCGGCTCGGCCGCGCTGTTCGCGTACGCCGATGGGCTCCTCGCGGAGTCCGTCGCGGCGCATGCGGGGTGACGGTGGTCCGCCCCGGGGCGGCGCCCGGGTGGGGGTCCCGCGGCCGTGGGATGACTCGGATGTGCCGCGAGGTGTCCTTCACGATGTACCTGCCGTTCGGCTCACCCGCGCCGGACACAAGCCCCGCCTCGCCCCCGGCCAAAAGCCGCGTGCGCTACCCACCCGTGCTCCGCCCGCGCCGATCAAACGGCGCCGGGCGGATCCCACGATGCCTTCGGCTCCCGCTATCAGGCCGACTTCAGCTCGGACTCGGCGCGGGCGCGCTCGCGCGGATCGGCGCCTGGCGGCCACACGGGGTACGGAACCTGCCCATCCTGGAACGTCACCTTCCCGCAGAGGACGCATCCGCGCATCCCGGGGCGGCAATAGGCGCCCTGCACCTTGCGGCAGACGTCGTTCACCTGATGCGGGCAGCTCCAGGAGCTCATGCAATCCCCGGAAGGGAAAGGTGAGTGTACCATGGGCAATCCCCTGGCCGCGAAAGCGGCCCCTGCATACCGTGGAGACGTGGTATTTCTGGAGGGGCGCGCCTTCGCGGGGAGACGCGTTGAGGGAGAACCGTTTGGCAAAGTCTCGTCGCGCCGTGAAGCCGCGCTTCACCGTCCCCGAGGTCTGGCGGAAGATCGTCAAGAAGAGCGAGCGCCAGGGGGACGGCGTCTTCGACGTGCTCATCTGCAACCACGCGGTCCCCGCCGCGCTCGACAATCCCTATCGCAAGGGGAGGTCGTGTCCCGAGTGCCGCGTGCAGGTGCAGCGGTTCGCGGACGACTACGCGCGATCGAACCCGGCGCCCGCGCCGGCCGCTGCGCGCGGTCGCCGCAAGGTCGCCGCCTGAAGTCCGCCGGCGCCGGCCGCGCTGCGCATCAGGGGCGCGCGAGCGCCGTGGACACCGCCTCCGGGCGGTGAGGGTCGCCCTCCACCAGCCTGCCGTAGCTCTCGCGATCCGCGGCGGAGAGCGCGGCGGACGCGCCCCGGAGCGCGGACGTCCGCTCGGCGTCGCCGACCGGCAGGACGGTGCCGACGCCTGCGTACAGGTACCGCTCGCCGAACGCGTTCCGGAGTGCCGTGAACGTGGGTTCGCCCGTGCAGTGACCTGGTGCGATCGCGTCGACCTGGCCCGCGCGAAGCGCGCTCACGACGCGGGCGATGGCGTCGTCCTGGGCGACGACGAGGTGCAGGCCGCCGGCGAGGAGCTTCACCCGCTTCGGGATGACCTCGGTCGCGGCCGCGACGATCGCCTCGATGCCCGGGTGGGAGCAGCCGACGACGAGGACGATGCCGTCGGGCGTCTCGATCGCGAGCGAGAGCTCCTTCAGCTCCCTCGTGCCCGGGGCGTCCGAGACGAGCGCGACGAGCCAGACACCGGGCGCGACCTGGGTCGTCTTGTCCACCAGCTCGAACCGCGACCCGGGCCAGGCGCTGCCGAACCGCATGACCTCGGGCGGCTGGCCGCCGTAGTAGCGCATGTCCGCGGGGAGCGAGGGGTCCTGGCGGTAGAAGGTGCCGGGCAGCGAGCCGCCGTACACGCCGAACGCCTCCTTCGGCGCGTAGATACGGACGCTCGGGTTCACCGAGAGGAGATGAGTGAGCCCGCCCATGTGATCGCCGTGGCGGTGCGACATGACGACGAAGTCGAGGTGGCGCAGGTCCACCTTCGCCGCCGCCACGTTGGCGGCGAAGGTGGCCGGATCGTCGCCCGTGTCGAAGAGGATGCGGCGGCCTCCGACCTCGACGAGCGCGGCGAACCCCCAATCCTTCTTCATCGCGGGGTCGCGCCCGAACGCGTCGTAGAGGATGGTGATCCGGTCGCGCGCCGGGGTGCCGGGCGCCCCCGCCCCTGGCGTCGCGCAGCCGAGGAGCAACGAGCAAGCGAGCGCCCACGGTGCCTTGCGCATCGGTCCGTCCTTTCCCGTTCGGCCGGACTGTCCTAAAGGGAGCGGCGCTCGCGCACGCGGCCCATCCTGGTCACGCCGCCACGCCTTTTCACGGCGACGCGCGCCGCCCCCGGACGAGGCCCGCCGCGCTCCACGGGGGGTGGTGCGCCTCGCGCCCGACCGTGAACGGGACGGCGCGTGCGCGCGACGCGGCCCCGGCGAGGGCCACCGCGAGCGCGTCCGCGGCGCGCCGCCACGTGAACCGCGCCTCCACGCGCGCCCGGCCGCGCTCTCCCATCCGCCGCGCCAGCTCGCGATCCGCGAGGAGCCGCTCGAGCGCGGTCGCGAGCGAGGCGGCGTCGCCGGGTGGCACGAGGAGCCCCGTCACCCCGTCCTCCACGATCTCGGGCACCGCCTCGGTGCGGGTCGCGACGCAGGGGAGCCCGCAGGACATCGCGTCGAGGTAGGCGAGCCCGAACGGCTCCTGGAGCGTCGGCAGCGCGAAGACGGTCGCCTGCGCGAAGAGCGCGGGCAGTGCGTCCATCGGCACGGGCCCGAGGTGCGCGACGCCCGGGGGCGTCGCGACAGGGCGCGTCGGGCCCGCGACGAGGAGTCGGGCCGCCGGGCGCACGCGCCGCAGCCGCGCGAAGGCGTCGAGCAGGATGGGTCCCCCTTTGCGGACGAACTCGCGTCCGACGAAGAGCACGGTCTCGCCCTCGTCGTTCCGAGGGGCGTGCGCGAGGGGGACGTTCGCGCCCGGCCCGACGACCTGCACCGTCCCGGGCGCGACGCCGTAGTCGTCGACGACGGAGCGCGCCGCGCGCGCGGAGAACGCCGCGATCGCCGCCGCGCCCGCGTAGAGGTCGCGCTCGCGCCTGCGCCAGGCGTCACCCCAGCGCGGCTGCGCGACGAGCCCGGCGGCGCGCACCGGCGGGGAGCGCTCGGCGAGGGCGCGCGTGTAGTCGACGTACAGGACGTAGGGGAGGGTGGGCGGCAGGCCGGGCGCGAAGAGCGCGCCGTTCTGGAGGACGGCGTCGATCGGGCCGGCGCCCGCGAGCTGCTCGCCCACCCACCACGAGTGGAGGTCGAACGCCACGCCCGTGTTCCAGCGGTACGACATGGCGCGGCGGCCGTAGCGGAGCAGCGCCGCCGCGAGGTGCAACGCGACCGGGCCGGTGACCCGCGGCCGCCCCGTCGCGGCGTCCCTCGGTTCAAGGGGGCCCGATGGCGGGTACCGGCACGACCTCGTGCCCCATCGCCTCGAGCGCGGAGGTCAGGTGCGGTGTGACGCCGCTCTGATCGCCGAAGTGGGCGTAGGCGATGCGCATGGGGAGGCGGGCGCGCGTCGGCCCGTCCCCGTTCAAGCTGCGGCGGAAGCGGGCGGGAGGACAGGCCCGACCCCGGTATGGCCCGCACACCCCGCGCGAGGGGCTCGACCAATTCGAGCGTCCGGAGGTTGCTCCGCCCGTGAAGCTTCCCCAGCTTTGGCGCGAACAACCAATTCTTTTGGAGGGGACGATGAGGACACGCGAGTGGTTTGCGTTCGCGGGCGCTGGCCTGCTTGCCGTCGCCGGGTGCGCGAGCCAGCAGAAGCAGAACGACCTGAGCCCGTCGGCGCAGCAGGCGCAGACGTCGCAGCAGCAATCGCAGCAGGCGCTGGCGCAGGCGAGCGACGCGCAGAAGCAGGCGACGGAGCAGGCGAAGAAGGCGCAGGACGCCCACCGGGACGTCGCGAAGGCGCAGGCGAAGCTCGAGCAGTCGCGCCAGGACCTGCAGCAGGCGCAGCAGCGCGAGCGGCAGGAGCAGGCGAAGGCCGAGCAGCTGCAGCAGCAGGCGAGCCAGGCGACGCAGCAGGCGACGCAGCAGGCCCAGCAGAGCCAGCAGCGCGCCGCGACGGCGCTCTCGACCGAGACCGAGCGGACGGAGCGCGGCGAGCACACGGTCTCGGGCGAGGTGGTCGCCGCGGCGCCGACGCAGCTCGTCCTGAAGGCGAGCGCCGGGCAGATGACGCTGCAGCTCGACCAGAACACGAAGGTCCGGATCGACGGGCGTGAGAGCTCCGCCTCCCAGATCGTCCAGGGCGAGCAGGCCCGCGTGTCCTTCGAGACGTCGACGTCCTCGCGGCCCACCGCCACGTCGGTCGAGGTGAGCTCGACGGGGCAGTTCCCGCCGGCTGGTCAGTCGTCGCAGGGTGGGATGGGCAGCTCGTCGCAGTCGAGCGGCAGCGGCTCGTCGTCGCCGTCCAGCGGCTCGTCGTCGCAGACGGGCGGCAGCGGCTCATCCCCGCAGCAGTAGCCCCCGCGGCCAAACGCTCTCCGTCGCAGTCGACAAAGGGCGGGCTCCCCGGAGCTCGCCCTTCTTATGTGGAGCGGTCGAGTGTCTCCGAGCGCCCAGGTGAGGACCCTCGCGGTCGCCGCGCTGCTCTCGTGCCACGCGGCGCGGCCGCCCGCGGCGGACGCGGGCGATCGCCTCGGCGCGCGGCTCGTCGTGCGGGACGCGCAGGGCGGCATCGTCGGCGAGACGGCGACGGTGACGACGGTCGAGCCGGACGGGACCTTCCGGATCGCATCGCTCGTGAACGGCAAGAGGCTCGCGCCGGACCGCACGGGCCGGCTCGCGCCCGAGGCGCTCCGCACGCTCGCGACGGAGCTGGCGGAGCCGCTCCCGCCTCTCCTCGAGTCCGGGCGCGCGGCGGCGAACCCGCACCGCATCGAGATCACGTACGGTGAATCGTCCTCGGCGCTGGTGCTGCCGCCGGGCTACGACCCCGAGCGCGCCGAGCCGGCGCTGCCCGCGACCGGCGCCACCGCCCGCTGCATCCGCATCTGGAGCACCGCCCGGAGGCTCGTCGCGGCGGCCTGCGAACCGCGCGTGGGCGTACCATAAAAAAGATTTTGCAGGCGGTCGTTCACGCAGAGTTGTCCGCGGTCAACCCGGGCCCCGCTCGGCCGCGCTACGTGTGACCCCTCTTCGCTGGGGGTCAACCCGAATGCGCAACCGTGTGCTCCTCACCACCCTCCTCGCCGCCGCGGTCGCGACGGGCTGCAGCAACAACGACGCCGCGAAACCGCAGGCGGTGTCGCCGCCGACGGTCGTCCGGACGAGCCGGCCGCTCGACCCGGAGACGCTGGCCCAGTTCGAGACGCCGCTGCCGGTCATCCCGGTGCGGACGCCGGACACGACGAAGCTCCCGGGGAAGGATTACTACGTCGTGACGGCGCAGCAGGGCGTCCACGACTTCGGCCTCCGGCACATGGACGGCAGCGAGATCCTCGACCTCTACACCGGCCAGCCCATCCGCACGTCGACCTGGGGCTACGACACGAGCTACCTCGGCCCGACGATCGAGGCGCGGTCGAACCGCCCCGTCGTCGTGAAGTACGTGAACGACCTCCGCGACAGCGCGGGCAAGCTCGCCACGGCGCACCTCCTCACCATCGACCCGACGATCGACGGCGCCAACCACGGCGAGCCCGCGGTCCGCGTCGTCCCCCACCTCCACGGCGGCCACGTCGCCGCCGAGTTCGACGGGCACCCGAAGTTCTGGTTCACGAACGACCCGAGCGCGCCCGCGAACGGCCTCGGCGGCCCGGCCGGCAACTCGGTCGAGTACACCTACGACAACACGCAGGACGCCGCGACGCTCTGGTTCCACGACCACGCGATGGGCGTGACGCGCCTCAACGTCTACGCCGGGCTCACCGCCTTCTACCTGCTGCGCGACGACGCCGAGGACGCGCTCAAGCTCCCGAAGGGCGCCTACGAGGTGCCGCTCGTGCTCCAGGACAAGGCGTTCAACGACGACGGCTCGCTCGCCTACCAGACGCACCCGCTCATCGACCCGTACACGGGCGACGCGCTCGTCGACAAGGACGGCAGGCCGCTCCTCTCCTCCGGCCCCGAGACCTTCGGCAACGCCATCGTCGTGAACGGCGTGGTGTGGCCGTCCCTCGACGTCGAGCCGCGGAAGTACCGGTTCCGCATGGTGAACGGCGCCGACTCGCGCTTCTTCAACCTCTGGCTCGAGGGCGCCGGCGAGGGCCCGCAGCCCGGCCTCCAGATGACGCAGATCGGCGCCGAGGCGGGCTTCATGCCGGCGGCGGTCGCGATCGCGAGCTCCCCGTCGGACGGGCTCCTCCTCGGCAACGGCGAGCGCGCCGACGTGGTGATCGACTTCTCGGCGTTCGCCGGCAAGACGATCGTGCTGCGCAACGACGCGAACGCGCCGTACCCGGACGGCGACCCGGTGAACGCCAACACGACGGGCAAGGTCATGCAGTTCCGCGTGACGAAGCCGCTCGCCACGGCCGACACGAGCGAGGTCCCGGCCGAGCCGCGCGCGATGGCGCACCTCATCACGGTGAACAACACGCGCGTGGTCGACCTGCAGGAGCTGACGGACATCTACCAGATCAACGACGGCGGCACGGAGACCCCGCGGCTGGAGCTCCGGCTGAACGGGCTCCGCTTCGAAGACCCGATCACCGAGTCGCCGCGCCTCGACACGGTCGAGGACTGGATCATCGTCAACACGACCGCCGACATGCACCCCATGCACATCCACCTCGTCGCCTTCGAGGTGGTGGAGAAGGGCTCGTTCGACGCTGACAGCTACGTCCCGGCGGCGGGCGGCGTGGTGCGGACCCCCGGAGACGTCGTCCTCCACAAGGACACCGACCCGGACGGCCACACGTCCGAGGACGCGGCCTTCAACCCGGCGTACACCGTCGCCGCGAACGAGCACGGTCCCAAGGACACGGTGAAGATCGCCCCCGGCGGCTACGTCCGCGTCCGCGCGAAGTTCGATCGCCCCGGCGTGTACATGTGGCACTGCCACATCCTGTCGCACGAGGAGCACTCGATGATGCGGCCGTTCCAGGTGGTGCCGTAGACGGATGGTGAACGCCCGGGGAGGGTGCGCCCCTCCCCGGGTGCGCGTCTCGCGCCCGCGGTCAGATCCCGTCGGGCGCGCAGCTCGCCGCGAGGAGGCGCACCGTCGCGAGCAGCTCGAGCGCGTCGACGGGGGTCCGCAGGACGACGTCGGCCAGCGGGGTGCTCTCGCAGCCCGACGAGAACGCGATCACGCGCGTCGCGGCGAGCGCGCCGTCGCGCAAGACCGCGCCGAGCGGCTCCGCCAGCGCGGCGCTCACGACGATGACGTGCGGCCGGAGCGCCGGCGCGAGCCCCAGCGCCTCGGCGATGCTCGCCGCGGTGGAGGTCTCGAAGGGCAACCACCGCAGCGCCTCGCGCGTGAGCGCGAGCGCCGCGGGGTCGTCGTCCACGACGAGGACCCTGGTCGTGGTCGCCCGCTCTCCCGCGGCGCGAGGCTCCGTGGCGCATCCGTCCGGCACGCCGCAACGATTGCCCATCCGTGCCGCGGCTGCAATCGGAAGAACGCCGGAGCGCGAGGGCCTTGCGTCGAGAGCGCCAGACGCCATGATCTGCCCGCGATGCGGCAAGTGAGGCCCGACGGCCGTCCACGCTACGTGGTGCATTTCCACGAGATCGACGAGACCCGGGTCGCGGTGGTCGGCGGCAAGGGCGCGCGCCTGGGTGAGCTCTCGCGCATCGAGGGCCTCCACGTGCCGGCGGGGTTCTGCGTGACGGCAGACGCCTTCCAGCGGGTCATGGCGGAAGCGCCGTCGATCGACGACGGGCTCGATCGGCTGTCGCGCCTGAGGCCGGACGACCGAGAGGCGATCCAGGCCCTCAGCGCGGGCATCCGTCAGACCCTCGAACGGATCGCGATCCCCGGCGAGATCGTCATGGCGATCACCCGCCCGCTCATCCGGCAGGGTGAGCAAGCCGCCTTCGCCGTCCGATCCAGCGCGACGCTCGAGGACTCGGCGGCGGCCTCCTTCGCGGGCCAGTACGACACGTATCTGAACGTCGTGGGGGCGGCGGCGGTCCTCCAGCACGTCAGCATGTGCTGGGCTTCGCTCTTCACCGAGCGGGCCGTGACCTACCGCCTGCGGAACGGCTTCGACCATCGCAAGGTCCACATGGCCGTGGTCGTGCAACGGATGGTCTTCCCGCAGGCAGCCGGCATCCTGTTCACGGCGGACCCGGTCACCTCGAACCGGAAGGTCGCCTCCGTGGAGGCCAGCTTCGGACCCGGCGAGGCGCTGGTCTCCGGCCTGGTGAACGCGGACGTCTACCGGGTGAGCGGCGAGGTCGTCGCGAAGGCGGTCGCCTCGGACCGGCAGGCGCAGCCAGCGTTGACCGATGCGCAGGTCATGCGACTGGTGCAGCTGGGGCGGCGCATCGAAGCGCACTTCGGCCGCCCCCAGGACATCGAATGGTGCCTGGTCGACGATGACTTCCAGATCGTGCAGAGCCGGCCCATCACCACGCTGTTCCCCGTCCCCGCGGTCGGCGACGGGGAGAACCACGTCTACATCTCCGTCGGTCACCAGCAGATGATGACCGACCCCATGAGGCCGCTGGGTCTCTCCTTCTGGCAGCTGACGACGCCCCGCCCGATGGCCGAGGCGGGCGGCAGGCTGTTCGTCGACGTCACCGAGGGGCTGGCCTCGCCGGCGAGCCGCGCAGCCCTCCTCGAGCTCCTGGGGAGATCCGATCCGCTGATGGGAGACGCGCTGCAGACCCTCCTCGACCGCGGCGACTTCATCCGGCCGCTCCCGGACGAGGGGGCTGGCGCGCCTTCTCGCGGTGCGCTCCCGCCGATCGAGACCGACCCAGCGATCGTCGCCGAGTTGATCGGGCGCAGCGAGGCCTCTCTGGCTGCCTTGAAGCGCGAAATCCGGACGAAGTCCGGATCGGCGCTCCTCGACTTCATCCTGGCGGACATCCAAGAGCTGAGGCGGATCCTGTTCGATCCGCGAAGCCGTCAGGTGTTCATGTCGGCGATGGAAGCCGCGTGGTGGCTCAACGATCACCTGCAGGAATGGCTGGGCGAGAAGAACGCCGCCGACACGCTCACCCAGTCCGTGCCGCACAACGTCACGTCGGAGATGGGGCTGGCGCTCCTGGACGTCGCAGACGTGATCCGCCCGCATCCGAAGGTGGTGGCCTTTCTGCAAGACGTCGAAGACGAGGGTTTCCTGGCCGAGCTGGCCGAGCTGCCGGGCGGGCGGGAAGCGCGGGCGGCCATCCAAGGCTTCCTGGAGAGGTACGGCATGCGCTGTATCGGCGAGATC